>CAZXBV010000202.1:0-3180 GCA_964639155.1 uncultured Methanotrichaceae archaeon | reverse complement strand
GGCAGGCGCTTAACCATGCGATAGGTCGAAACGCCGATGGGCTTTCGGGCATCGTGCAGGGCATATTCAACAACCGTGCGGTTCTTCTCCTTGCAAAGAATGATACCGATGGCCAGGTTTTCACCCTCCTCGCGCACCTGTCTGTCCAATGCGGTCAGATAAAACTGCATCTTGCCCACGAACTCCGGTTGAAACTCGCCAATCTTGAGTTCGATGGCGACAAGGCATTTGAGGCGGCGATGGTAGAGGAGCAGATCGATGGAGTATTCCTTATCGTCCACGGCAAGGCGGAACTGACTGCCAACAAACGCAAACAATCCACCCATGGCGCGAAGAAAGTCCTCAATGCGTGCGATGAGGGCGCGTTCCAGCTCGCGTTCAGAATGCTCTTCGCCCATTTCAATAAAGTCGAACGTATATTCATCTTTCACGGCAAGTTTCGCCTGTGCGCGCTGGTCGGGCGTCAGCGTCTTATCGAAGTTCGTCTGGCCGAGCAGGGTCTTTTCGTAGCTCTGATTTTCGATCTGGTGAATCAACACATTTTTCGACCAACCGAACTTCCGGGTCATACGGATGTAGAACTCGCGTTCAAGAGGGTCTTTGCTACGCGCCATAATGATTAGATTCTTGCTCCAGCTAATTTCTCCAACCAGTGGTTGGAGTTTCTCGTCGTCACGATATTCCAGGTAAAACTGCCGCATATACCACAGATTCTGGACCGAGAACCCCTTAACTCCGGGAAACTCATTTTGCAGGTCATTGGCCAACCGCTCGACAACGGATTTACCCCAACCCTCTCTCTCTTGCCGCCCAGAAATCAACTTGCCGATGTCCCAGTAAAGCGCGACCAGTTCCTTGTTGACCGCTTTGAGGGCTTCGTATTGGGCTGAATAGACGCGTTCCTTCACTTCGGCCAGAAGCGCGGCGTAATCGTCAGGTAATCGCTTCGAGAGTTTGGTCATATCCCCAGCTCCTCGAAGTTCTTCTTGATCGTCGCCGCAAGCTTCACCGCCTCGGTGTTGAGGTCTTCCAGCTCCACGTGGATCTCTCGCAAGGCTTCCTCGAAATCGAAGTCCTCATCCACCTCTTCTGGCGCAACGCCGACGTAGCGGCCGGGGGTCAGACTCCAGTCGTTGGCCTCGATCTCGGCCCGGTCCACCAGCTTGACCAGCCCCTCCACGTCGCAGAGCTTTGCTTCGGGGAACCGCTCGGTAAGCCAGCGGGCCTGTTTCCAGAAGTAACGCACCTGCTTTAGCTGCACGGCAGCTTGATGGCGAGCCTCGTCGGTGGCCTTGCGGGCTCGGTTGATATCACTCCCACCCCAGGAGTTTCTCGATCTGGAGTTGCCCTCGTTATCGCAGGTCTCGATCAGGCGGGAGGCGAGCTTGTAGAGCAGGTCGGTCTGCTTGATGAGATCACGGCTCGCCTCACTCAACGGGGCAAAGCGGTCGACGGCCAGTTTGAGGTCGCCGTTTGTGGTCTTCTGATTCTTCCATGCCGCTTCCTGCTCGGCGATGGCCTGCTGGAACGCCTCGACGTCGCTCTCGAAGGTGGCCCAGGCCTCGGCAAGTTCCTGTTGCATTTCGGCATGAGCTGCATCAGAGGGCAGCGTCTTCAGGAAGCTTCGGAGGGCTGCTTCGAATTCCGGCAGCGGCTGGATCTGGTCACCGTTCTCGCCTTCGGTGCAAAAGCAGCCCACGGCTTCGTCGAGGGTGCGGTGGCAATAGCTGGAGACGAGATCGAGGTACTTTTTGGTCTGGTCCCGGTAGAGCCAGACGATGGCCAGCAGGTTCTGCTCATGCTCGGGGGAAAAGTCGTAGATCTTGCGTGTCACCTTGCGGTAGACGTTGCGCGCGTCGATCATCAGAACTTTGTCCTTATGTTCTTCGGGCTTGGCTCGGTCGAGAAACCACAGCTCGCAGGGGACGGTCCGAGTGTAGAAGAAGTTGGAGCGAATGGCGATCATTACGTCCACGTCGCCAGTCTCGACGAGCTTCTGGCGCACCTTCGCCTCGCCGCCTCCAGCGCTTGAGGCCTGGGATGACATGACAAAACCTGCCCGCCCCTTCTCGTTCAGGTAGCTGTAGAAGTAGCTGATCCAGACGTAATTGCCGTTGGAGACCTTGTCCTTCTTGTTGACGCCGGGCAGGCCGAAGGGAAGGCGAGGATCGGTCTTGACCTTGTCCGCGTCGATCTCGTCTACGTTGAAGGGTGGATTGGACATCACGTAGTCGGCCTTGCCGACCAGCTCATGCGGGTCTTCGTAGTAGGTGATCGCTTTCTGGATGTCGCCTTCGAGGCCGTGGACGGCTAAGTTCATCTTGGCGAGGCGGATGGTGGTGGCGTTCTTTTCGAGGCCTCGAAAGGTGAGGCGGTCTGTGGGGTTCAGACCTTGCTCCTCGACGGTGTGGGCGCTCTGCACGAACATGCCAGCAGAACCGGTGGCCGGGTCGAGGACTGTGCCGCGCCGTGGTTCTAGCACGTGGGCGATTAGGGAGACCAGCGAGATGGGGGTGAAGAACTCGCCGCCGTCGTGAGCTTTCTGGTCAGCAAACTGAGTGAGGAAATACTCGTAGATGCGGCCGAAAACGTCGCCAGAGATTTTCTTCAGTTCGTCGGGGTTGAGTGTGCGCAGGAGCTGTCCGAGGACGGCGTTGTCCAACTCTTGGTATTCAGTCTTGGGGAGGACGCCGCGCAG
The DNA here is from genome assembly GCA_964639155.1 of uncultured Methanotrichaceae archaeon. Classification (GTDB taxonomy): domain Archaea; phylum Halobacteriota; class Methanosarcinia; order Methanotrichales; family Methanotrichaceae; genus CAYWZG01. The sequence continues at coordinate 482 of CAZXBV010000202.1, read as the reverse complement.
GTTTTCGTAGTCTGCCTCGATAGATTCCATCGCTTCAATGATCGCACTTGCACGGTCCGCACTATCAGGTAGAGAGACGAGGTAGTCAAACTGCGCGTTTGACTGGAGAAATATAGCGTTCTGTTGGGAGAAGTCTTCCTTGGTCAGCGGTCGTGTCTTGCCGTCACGAGAGGGCAGGTTGGGCTCGATATTGTCCTTTACTGCCAGATAACGGCTGTAGCCGTGCCGCAGGAATATCAGACCCATGACGGGCATAAAGTACTCGTTACTGGCGTAGCTAGAGTTGGCGCGCAATGTGTCTGCTGCTTTCCAGAGGCGTTTTTCGATGGCTTCGATGTATTCTAGTTGTGGCATGTTTGCTTCATCCCTCTCGATCTATGGGTCTTTTCCTTTCTTAGCTCGTTCCATTTTCTCATCCTCATCATGCGTTGTATCCCAACACCCCAAGGCACACGTCCATCTCCTTTTCGATCTCCCTGCGC
>CAZXBV010000201.1:1436-3216 GCA_964639155.1 uncultured Methanotrichaceae archaeon | reverse complement strand
CTAAAAGGTGGCGATCAGAACTTGTCCTTGGCGGTCTTGGCGGTTGTGGAAGTTCCAGAGTGGGTAGAAGTTAGGAAAGAGTACCCGGTGTTCGAAGAAGTGTCCGAAGTAGAAGTATCCCTCCCAAAGATGGTCATCTACATTTTGGATCAGGTTTCTGATGTCCGAAGGATGGTGTTATCTTGAATTATAGCCGAAAACCAATTCGGTGAAGCTAAATTGGTTCACGGCTATTATCCATCAAAACGGTTATCTACCCTGCTACAGACTCGCTAAACCATGTTCACCATACTCACAGGATCACAGTTTGGAGACGAGGGTAAAGGCAAGATAATCGATCTGCTCACCCGAGATTATGACATCGTGGTCAGGTTTCAGGGCGGAGACAACGCAGGCCACACCGTCATAGTCGGCGATCGGACCTACAAGCTCCATTTAACCCCAAGCGGAGTTGTCTATGGTGCAAGGCTCCTCATAGGGCCCGGCGTCGTTTTGAACCCAAAGGTTCTCTGGAACGAGGTCGAGACTCTCGAAAGCGAGGGGATTCATCCAAACCTCGGGGTTGACGCCAAGACCAGCATAATCATGCCCTATCACATAGAGCTGGACGGACTGAGGGAAAAAGCCCGAAAGGACAAGATCGGGACGACAAAGAGGGGTATAGGTTACGCCTACATAGACAAGTTCTCAAGAGACGAAGTTCAGATGAAGGACCTGACCGATCCTGCGCTTCTCAATGCGAAGCTGGATGAGATTGGCCCTGCCAGGGAGAAAGCCATCGAAGATATGGGTGGTGACCCTTCGGTCGTCAGAGATCCAAAGCTGATTGGCGAGTACTTGGAGATCGGAAGGAAGATGAAAGATGCGGTTGCAGACGTCTCTTACGAGATTAATCTTGCTTTGGATGAGGGCAAGAAGGTTCTGGCAGAAGGGGCGCAGGGTGCTTTTCTGGACGTAATTCACGGAACTCAAAAGTTTGTCACCTCCAGTTTCACCACCTCTGGAAGCGCTTGTGCCAACCTGGGAGTGGGGCCGTCAAGGGTTGACAACATAGTGGGGGTTGTCAAAGCTTACATGACAAGGGTTGGAGAAGGGCCGATGCCGACCGAGCTTGAAGACGAGGTTGGGGCACACTTAAGCTCGAAAGGAAAAGAGTTTGGGACCACTACAGGAAGGCCGAGAAGGTGCGGTTGGTTTGATGCAGTCCTTGCTCGAAAGTCGGTTTACCTGAACGGGTACACAGAGATTGCCTTGACCAAGCTGGACGTGTTGACAGATTTAGATCCCATCAAGATCTGCGTTGGATACGAGTTGGATGGCGAGAGGCTCGATTATCCGCCCGAAAGCACCGTTGATTTTGCAAGATGTGTTCCGGTCTATCAGGATGTAAAAGGCTGGAGCGAGGACATTACCGGGGCCGGATCTTATGAGGAGTTACCAAAGGCAGTGAAGGATTACGTGGAGATTCTTGAAAAGATGCTCAAGGTGAAGGTCTCGATAGTTTCGGTGGGTCCAGGAAGAGAGCAGACCGTGTGGAGATGAAGTTCAAGATTCGATCAGTTGCGGGTCGATTCTATTTATGGTGTTTAACGATACCTTTCAGACAAATGTCGAACACGTAAGAGTTTGGGATTTGGCCTATTCGTATCGTTAAGCACCAATTTTTCGAGAACAGATTGGGTGGAACTAATCGGTTCTCGACTATAGAACGCGCCCGATCCCAACAGGCTCGGGTCTTTGCGGGGATCGCCCGAAAAAAAGTCGCCACATTCAAGCGAGG
>CAZXBV010000201.1:0-1336 GCA_964639155.1 uncultured Methanotrichaceae archaeon | reverse complement strand
ATGTGGCGAGGTTTCATGCCAAAACGACTCGTTCTGGCCAGATATTTCTCGCGAATTTTTGGGCATGATCCTGATCGATCCAAAAGCAGGAACTGACAGGTTTAATGATAATATATGTACAAGTTAAAAAATATGCCAGTACCATTCCATTTTATGAAGGTCAATTCCGATAGAATAGGTGCATGTACAAAAGAATATTAAGTGAAACTTTTCGTAAACATCTTTTTGCTTCATCACAGCAATTATGTTGGGAGTTTAGACTTGTACATATGAAACATGGTTCGCATGATCGTGTTACCAATTGGCATATATACTACTTCTGATCGTTTTCTATATTTGGTGGAACTTGTGGCGGAATGCGAACACATAAACTGCGGCAGCATAGAGAAGGTGTGGCTCCCTCACACTTATCAAGGAAGGGAATGCGGCCTCAAGCCTCACACCTATTGCACCAAGTGTGGACTAGTGAAGAACCTGTCATCTGAAAAGCCCAGATCGATCGGGTATTATATGAACATCCTAGCTGAGATAAAGCAGGAGTTCAAGATAACCAAGGTCCAGACGAGGCTCATATCTAAGGAGCTAGAGAATGCCGATCTGGAAGATGATTACGCGATAGACAAGCATCAGCAAGAAGAGCTTTTCGTCGCCACGGTAGAAAAGTATATCAATCTACCTGACTGGGTGGTCCGCAAGTTCCTCTGAGACTACAGGCCCCTCACCAGTGCTGAATTGATCGGATGATAGGAGGGCTGGTGGGAAATCGGAAGGATTTTGCGGGCAGTTAATATGTGTTGTATGGAATAGATATTGAGTTTTTATAAAGTTGATGTAAGGCGCACGATAGACGCGCTCAAAGGCAAAATGTAGGCAAAGACAGGTGTTGAGGTTTCAGGGGGGCTTTGATTTTGTGCGGAATTATGGGTTATATAGGGACCGAAAGGGCGTCTCCTATACTATCTAAAGGTTTGAAGAACTTGGAGTACAGGGGTTACGATTCTGTGGGCGTTGCCATGCTTTCGGCGATCTCGGGGTCTTTGGAGATTCGAAAGGGCGTTGGCAAGATCGATGAAGTGCAAACCCTGCTTAAGTTCGATGAACTCGATGGGAACATTGGGATAGGCCACACCAGATGGGCCACCCACGGGACGGTCTCACGCGAAAATTCCCATCCCCACACCGACTGTGCAGGAAAAATTGCGATAATTCATAACGGAATCATAGAGAACAACATCGAACTAAAAGAGATGCTCTTTTCAAAAGGGCACCGATTCTCCGGAGAGACTGATTCAGAGGTTATCGCCCACCTGATCGAGGATCGCATGAACAGCGGCGA
>CAZXBV010000200.1:0-3238 GCA_964639155.1 uncultured Methanotrichaceae archaeon | reverse complement strand
TTTCCGGTGGTCCAGATCCGCCCATAATTGCTTGGAATGGTGATGGAAGTCTCTTCTCCTGCTGCCACATCTTTCAGGTTGTCTTTTCCGTGAAGCTCTTCTTCGTAGTCTCCGGCGGAGGGGAACTGGAACGTTACGGTCTGATCCTGATTGCCAAAGTTGAGCGCAACCAAGGAAAATGCTTTCTCGTAATTTCGGGAGAAGAGCAGGACGTTCTTGGACTGGTAGCGCCCGTGATCGTTGTAGAAGTAGTGACCGCCTCTTTGGAACTGGGGCTGATGCCTCATCTCGACCAATTTTCTGACCAGACGGATCATGCTCTTTCCGACGGGATCGTAGAAGTAGTCCCACCGGACCGGCCTGAACATGACCACCCGGCCCATCCCTTCTTTGGGGATGAAATAGTTCTCGCCAAACTCTTGGCCTTGCCAGAGCATCGGTATCCCTTTGGACGCGAAGATGGCGATCAAGTAGGGCTGAACCTTGTACCAGTGGCCGCGGTCGCCTTCTTTGAGAAGCTCTTCGTCACCGTAAGAGGCGGTCTTGAAGTTGCAGACGAAACGGGAGTGGTCGTGATTTTCTATGTATTGGAGTGCCGTCTTCTCGATCTCGTCTTCGTTCATCTCGACTGGTTCGAGATGAGGATACCGATCAAGCCCGGTCTGAAGCCCGAGGTGGACGAGTGAGTCAGGTTTTCCTTTAGCCACGCCCTTTGCGGCATCGAGAGTCCAGTTCTGCCAGGTCGAGTTGCTGTAGCTCTTTTCCAGGATCTCTATCGGCGCTTCCAGCTGTTCTGCACATTGGATCAGGTTGATGGAATCTCCATTAAAGAACCTTTGCCAGTGATCTGAATCGCCCTTCTTGGACTTCACAAAGCCGTAAGTCTCGTAGACCAGGTTTGAATAGCCCTTTCCAACGGCACCGTCCCAGTAGTTGGGAACGCAGTCGTATCTGAAGCCGTCGGCATGGTAAACGTCCAGCCAGTGGTGGTTGACGGAAAAGAAGAAATCTCTGGTGAACTTTCTGTTAAAGTCAGTGCTCTGGCCGAAGTAGTCCTTTGCAAAGGGGCCCATGAAGGGATTTTCGTAGTAGTTGAGCCTGTTATAGACGTAAAAGTAGGGAAAATAGTCACTTGCATGGCCATAGACCACGTCCAGTATCACAGCGATCCCTCTTTTGTGCGCCTCGTCGATGAGCCTTTGCATGTCTCGCCGCTTTCCGAACCTCTCGTCGACGCCGAAATAGCCTATCGGAAGGAAACCCCAGTCCACGGTGTTAGAAACGTTGGATACCGGCATCAGCTCGACGCAGTTTATGCCAAGATCTTGAAGATAGTCCAACCTCTGGATGGTCTCTTCGATCGAGCCTCCAAACTCGTTGATCATCAGCTCGTAGAGGACGATCTCATCGAGTGGAGGTGTCTTCCATGTGGCCTCCTCCCGGCTCCACTTGTGACGTTTGTATCCCAAGGTGAAGGCGGATAGCTTTCCGATCCCAAACTCTCTTGCAAAGGGATCGATTATCCAGTCCACGGGTCCGACGTTTGGGTTTTCGAGGAAGTATCTGTAGACGTAACGGCCAGGCTCGCCCCAATGAGAATCTAGATCTAGATCTCGATCTTTCGATTTTGCGTTGATCTTCACCTGGGCCGACCAGTAATCTTCGTAATCGGGATCTTTAGAATGAGCCAACTCAAACATCGCTGGCTGTATGTCTTGGATGAACTGATCCTTCTCGTGAATTATCTTGACCCAGAGCCGGTTTCCATCTTCTGCAGAGACCCAAGGAAGGTATATCCCAAAGTCTATTATCTCGGGCCGATTCTTCTTGGATCTAGCACCCAGTTTATCTAATGGCAAAAGTTTCATATCGCATCCCCCACGAAATAGTTCTCAATCTTCCAAATATTCAGGCGAAACGGTGACAGACTTCGAGAATTGATAAAATCGACATCTAAAACGTGGATCGAAATCGTTATTATTCCGATAGGTATCCATGTATCCAGATCCCAAAACATATTCAGTCCTCGTTTGTATGCCGCCTTTAGCCCGTCGTTCGCCCCCGTCTTCTGCCCTTCCCAACCACACCCTCATTTGGACTTATTTGGGAACATTCTGGGATAAATAATTTGGCATATCTTTATACAGTTCTTGACCATATCTCGATGCAGCAAAAAGTTGTGCGCCCGACGTGGAATAGTTTGATCTAGATGGAGACAAACTTCATCCCGATGATAGAGCTCTTCTTGCGGGTGCTCGACTTTGCGATTCCCATCCTCTTCATGATAGCTCTGGGACTCTTTGGAGCTGGCGTGCTCGTGGAGATGGGTTTGACCCAAGGTCTCTCGCGCCTTGCAAAGCCCATATTCAAGTTCACTCGACTTCCTGAAGCCTGCGCTTCGGCCTTTGTCATCTCGCTTGGATCAGCTGTCGCTGCCAACAGCATGGTGGCCAAGTTCAGGGACGACGGGTGCCTTAAGGATAGAGAAGTAGCCCTCTGCGCCATCTTGAACAGTATACCTGTATACGTAAGAGAGCTCTTCACGTATCAGATTCCGATCGTGATTCCTGCTCTCGGGCTGGCTGTGGGCGGGTTTTATGCTTTGGTCTTCATCGCCACGGCACTCTTCAAGATAACCGTGGTAGTGATCCTCAGCAGGGTCCTCTTGGACGCGAACATATGCCAGGTTCCAGCAGGTCCGCCGCCTGAAAAGATATCTTTCAGGGATGCTCTCTTGAAGGCTGTGAAGAAGGGACGACGGCTCTTTTTCAAGATCGCCACGATCTACCTTTTCATGACCACTCTCGTCTTCGCCCTGAAGGATCGAGGTGCCTTTGAGGTGTTCAACGTTCTTCCTTTGGCGGACTCGTTTGGCATTCCGCCAGAGAGCATAGTGCCGCTCACAACTTATGTGGCGAGCCCCATCGCTGGGATATCGCTGCTTGGCCCCATGATTCACAGCGGCGAGATCACGGCGATTCAGTCGATGATAGTCTTGATGCTAGGAAGCATGTTCATGCTTCCTTTCTTTGCGATGAGGAGTTTGCTTCCTCGGTACATAGCCATATTTGGTCCCCATCTTGGCCCAAAGATCGTGGTCTTTTCCACTGGAATGAGCATTATGGTGAGGTTTTTCATCCTGGTAGTGCTCTTGAAGGTAGCTTGAAAATCGGGATCTAGCGTACGATCTCGACGCTGAGATCTGGCAGGAGGTCCGCTTTGCTTTGCCTCTGGCGCT
>CAZXBV010000199.1:0-3278 GCA_964639155.1 uncultured Methanotrichaceae archaeon | reverse complement strand
CGGACTTTGTCCAAGGTCGGATGGAAAGATCGGGACTGTGGTGCCCATGCATCGGAAGCTGAAACTGGGTACGCTGAAGGGCGTGCTGAAGCTGGCAAAGGTCGACGAGGATGAGTTTGCCAGGTATTTGTGAACGTCTGTTCTTGGGTCAGGTTCGTTTCTGGAGAGGGTGAGGATCACACCCGGTCAGCGCTGAGGGTGGGGGCCCGGAGAACGCAGGCCTCTCGATTCGGGGCAGGGAAAAGAGGCGCAGAACAGATCGAAAGCTTCTCTTTCTACTCGAATTCGAAAGTGCTAAACTTAAGAACTCTACAGTTCTCCGATACCGTCCGAATGGTTTGTTCTTTTGCGCCCTCAGGTATTTCGGCTTCGATTTCGATTGTTACAGTGACTTTTGAACTATTTTCGAGGGCGAGATGCTGAATAACCTCTTGAGCGATGTTCCCTGCTTCTTTACCAACACGATTTGGATTGAGGTTCACAGATCCGTAAAATCTACGTTTTTTGGGCGGTTCAGGTTTTGGAAGAACTTGAGTCTCTTTTTTCCTTTCTACGTGCCCACGATCGTTTTTGCCTGTATAAACAGGGCTCTCTCGATCGTGATTCTTCGATCGATCCTCTTCTTCCCGTTTCCTTCGGTCCTCGTCTTCTTGTCTAAGGGCCTCTTCTGGCTTGACCAGGACCGAGCTGTCATCGAGGTTTAAGGAGCCACGATGGCTGCCGAGCACCAGCCCCAGATATCTTCCGTTCTCGTCAACCCTGTCAGCGTATCCGAAGTAATCCCTGGTCATGATACCCTGGGAGATGGTCTCCAGCAGAACTTCTTCGTTCGCCAATCTTGGAAGGTAGAGATACTTGGAAAGATCATCCCACAGGGTCTGCAGATTCAGATGGGTTTTGTCTTTCCAGAGCACCCTCTCAAGTTCGAGCTGTAGGTTTGCAGGTGACCATTTGGGAATCAGCTGGTCCTCGGAGACCGCCTTCTTGGACGCCCTCTCGATGATGGATCCGGTGCCTCTACCCAACCGGCTCGTTTCCCATTGGATTTTCGAGCCTGGAACACTCTCTTGCGTGGGAACCAGGAGCCAATTGTAGGTCTCTTCCAGCCTTGAAGATACTACGTCGTTCCACCTTTCCACGCTAGAGCTGACCTGTTTTCGCTGATTTCTATCCAAGTTTTGGGCGTCTATCTCGTTTTCGATTGAGTTCCAGGCGAGATATTGACGCACCGCCTGTCGCAGTTCAGCCAAACGTTCCCGATCTGGGGCGAGAAAGAGCAGCGTGTTCTTGTAGATTCTAGGGTTGCTTCCCCGATTGTTCAAGATGTTCTCTGCCTCATTTTCTGCCAGGCTTTCGGCGACTTTTCTGGACGTGTGGATATGGACCGGTCCGATTACGACCAAACGCACCTCTTTTTCATCGGCCACGTCGGCAGAAGAAGATGGTGCAACGTGAACTGCGCCAAAATCGCCCCGCCTGCGATCCTCTTTGCGGAGGCGTTTAACGATCTCTTCGTCTACTACATCTTCTTTCAGCTGGTCGGCTCGATCAGAGGCCATGCGGTTGACGGAAGGACGGGTATCGAACCAGTAACGTTTCCCGTCGCTGTAAAGGTAGGTGAGGTGTTCACCCATCCGATTCAAAGCATCGCCAAAGGTCGCTGGGACCTCACCTGGCTGGACGCAGCCCAGCTTGATCCTGACCTCTTCGAGTCCTCGGACCTTCTGGGCTGCGACAGATGGGGCGCTCCCCATGAAGATTGTTCTTGCAACGCGCCGACAGGCAGAGTATCTTCCCAGGTTGGGTTTGTCGCGGTCGATGGACATCGCTTTGCTGTTGGGACCGTCAATGTCGGCGTCTATGATTGGAGACCAGCCGTCTGGGAGGTTGCTGGTTATCTTTGGGAGGACCACGTCACTGTTTAGGGGGAGCGTTCCTGGCATTATGAGAAGGGAGGAATCTTCACGTTCCCATAGATCGTGGATCACCGAGGCCATAAGTTTCAGCACGCCCCGGGTGCGCTGGAACCTCTCCAGGGTTGACCAGTCTTCGTAGAGCCTGTCGAAGAGTTCAGGGTGGATGGGGTATGCGTCTTTCAGCCGTCTTTCGTATTCGAGGGTGCTGCAATCTTGAGGAAACTCGCTGCGGTTGTTCCGGTACATTTCTGCAAAAGCCCTGCAGACCGCATCTCGTGCTGTGTAGTCGGTGATGGAGTCAAAGAGCCTTCGTCGGACGATCGAGAAACTTTCTTCGGCGGTCGCCGGTTTCCAGACGGTTTCCAGCCGTTTGAAGGTGTTCTGGATTCGGTCCAGGGCTTCCATCCCGCCTTCTCCGCCGATCTCGTTATCGGAGGCGGGGATGCTGGCCACCACCAATGCTTTTGGAGATCTGTTAGCGGCCTCGGTTAGGGCCTGGGCAAAGGTCATGTTGGACTCAAAAGAGCCTGCGAGCAGGTTTTCTTCGCGTTTCTCGCGGTAGAGGTTGCGGGCAAAGGCGATCCATTCGTCAATCAGGATGAGTGCGGGGCTGAACTTATCAAAAAGGTCTTTCAGTGTATCGGAGCCAGGACTTGTGCCGTCTTGGTCGTTTTGGGCTACGATCTCGTAGCCTTCGAGGCCGCCAAGCTGGTAGGCCATCTCGCCCCACATTGTGTTGACGGTTATCCCTTCTGGTTTTTCTTTTCCTACGGAGACGTTGAGCTTTGTGCCGACCAGGACCGCCCGATTGGCGCGGGGAAGCTCCTCGACCTTTGCTACCTGCATTACATCTTCGATTCCGGGGACGGTGCCAAGGGCAGAGTCGCCGCTCATCAGGTGGTAGAGGGCGATCAGGGCGTGGGTTTTGCCGCCGCCGAAGTTCGTTTGGAGTTCCACGACCGGGTCTCCACCTTGGCCAGATAAACGGTTCAGCGCCAGAGCGAGGAGGTTTTTGATGCCTTCGGTGATGTAAGTTCGGCTGAAGAATTCCTGGGGGTCGCCGTATTCTGGGTCTGCTTCATCAGAGATGATCTGGGCCAGATCTGCTGCGAACTCGGCCTGGGTGTATCTGCCAGCAGAGACGTCTTTGTGGGGCGTTGCAACCTCTCTCCAGGGTTTGAGCCCCCCCTTGGTGTCGGTCTTGGTGGATTCTTCGGCGCTGAGCTTGACCGCCTGTTTCGTGTACCTCTCGTAGTTTTGGCGCATCATCTCCTGGGCGCTCGCTCTGACCACCTCGGCCTCGGGAGAGGAGATCATCTCCAGGAGCCTTCCGATGGTGTCCAGGTGCCTGTAGGCGTCCGG
>CAZXBV010000198.1:0-3286 GCA_964639155.1 uncultured Methanotrichaceae archaeon | reverse complement strand
CACTTTTTCGCGCATTTACTTCTGTCCTACGTGATTTTAGGCTATTTCGGGATTTTAGAGGTCCAGTTCAATTAGAATATACCACTTGGGGCAGATCTGCTTTGTAAGACCAAGTTTAGATTCCAATATTTAAGTGTACCTGTTTTGTCTCAGGTCGATCACGACGATGATTAAAATAATCGATCTCTTGCAATCAGATAGGAAGGATCGCTTGGGCGACAACTTGTAGAAGAGGTAGAGGTGCCCGAGGCTCACTCGTAGAGGTTTGATTTGAGGGGATTATATCCTCTCGACTCGATCACCCGTTTCAGGAAGACAGTTCAGATCCACAGAGGGATATCAAAGCGAGGCCATTCGATGAAACCACTTGAAATAATATACCACAACAGGCTCTCACCTTTTGTGAAGATGCTTCATCAGCCCCTTCAGATCCGAGGCGTTGGCCACATCCTCGGGTTCAAGCCAGCCTCTCCGGGCAGTCTTCACCCCAAACTTCATGACCTTCAGCCCTTGAATGTTGTGAGCATCGCTGTTTATGGCCACCTTGACCCCAATCTCCTTGGCCCTTCTTGCCCACCGGTCGTTCATATCGAGCCTCGCCGGATGAGCGTTGATCTCCATGATCGTCTCGGTACGCAATGCAGCTTCTAAAATGAGCTCCATGTCCACCTGATACGGCCCTCGTTCACCGATTTTCCGTCCGGTGGGGTGGGCTATTATGTCCACGTGCTCGTTTTCCATGGCGGAGACGATCCTGCTGTTTATGGCTCTTTCTGACTGGTTGTGGGCCGAATGGACCGATGCCACCACCAGATCGCACTCTGCTAAAACCTCATTGGGATAATCAAGCCGCCCGTCGGCGCGGATGTCTACCTCGGTCCCCGCAAGTAGCGTGAACCCTTCAAGGGTCTCGTTTAGCTCCCTTATGACCCGGATCTTCTCGGCGAGTCGCTCGATAGAGAGGCCCGAGGCGATCCCAAGGCCCGGCGAATGATCACATATGGCCATGTATTCGTACCCAAGAGCCTGCGCCGCCTCGACCATCTCTTCTATCGAATTCTTGCCGTCAGACCAATCGCTGTGAACGTGAAGGTCGCCTTTGATGTCCAAAAGCTCGATGAGTCGGGGCAAAGTTCCGTTGAGGGCCGCTTCGATCTCGCCTCGATCTTCTCGAAGCTCTGGCGAAATCCAAGGAAGGCCGAGCCGACCATAAAGGTCCTCCTCACGATCGAAGAAAAGCTCCTCGCCACTTTTGAGTCGGGTCAGCGAGTACTCGCTCAGAGAGTAACCATGTTCCAAGGCGATATTCCTCAGCTTGACGTTATGATCTTTGGATCCAGTGAAATACTGAAGGACGGTTCCAAAAGACCTGTGGTCCACTATCCGGAGGTCCACCTGAATTGTGTCACCTGCGATCACGCTAGCCTTTGTCCCGCCTTTACCCAAAACTTCCTGGACGAGAGGCATCTTGACAAAGGCATCGATCACCTTCTGTGGCAAAGACGAAGTGGCGAGCACGTCGATGTCGCCTACAGTATCCCGACCCCGCCTGAGGCTGCCTGCAACCTGGAGGTTTTCGACGCCCTCGATCCCGCCAAGATAGTTGAGAATCTCTTCTGCCAGCGGCAAGGCCACTCCTAAAGGAATTCGGTCGCTTCGCTTCCTGTACCGCTCGATTGCGTTTAGTATGTTGTTTTCGGATGTAGGCCCCATTCTCGGCAGACGGCGAACTTGGTGCTCTCTTGCAGCCCTTTCCAAATCTTCTATGCTGGACACATTCAACTTCTGATGCAAAAGCAAGACCGTCTTTGGTCCGATCCCAGATATCTGGAGAAGCTCTACGAGGCCTGGCCCGGTCTCTTCGACGAGCCGCGTGTGCGTCTCTATCTGGCCGGTTTCAAGGTACTCTTCGATCTTTTTGGCTATGGCCTTTCCAACGCCTGGTATCGACATCAAGCGGCCATCACTCCAGACGCATTCCACATCTTCTTTCATCGATTCAAGAGACCTTGCAGCTTTCTTGTAGGCGGCCACCTTGAACCCGGTCTCGTCGCGCAGTTCCAAAAGATCGCCAATCTCCCGAAGAAGGCGCGCAACTTCGTAGTTCTTCACGAGAAAGGTGTTTTTGAATCTCAGGTTATAAAATTTCGCTTTATGGTGCTTAACGATACCTTTCGGACAAATCTCTAACTCGTAAAAGTTTGGGATTTGTCCTATTCGTATCGTTAAGCACTAATCTTGCGAGAACCGATTAGACTCATCTGATCGGTTCTCGACTATAATTGGTTCTCGATTATATAGTGTTAGAAGAGGCGTTGTGGGGTGAGGGGTTTGAATTCGACGGGCCGGGTCGTGATGGATCAATCGCGATTCGGGCTCTGAAGTGATGGGCAAAAAGTGGCGATTGCCGTATATTATATATCAGTAAAAATATGTGTGCGGGAATGTAGAAGAACTATGCTGAGGCGAGAACGGATCTGGCAGGCGAGACCTTGTTAGCAGCGACGAAAAGATGGATGATCTCCAGTTTTCTTTCTATCTCAAACCAGGTCATCTATGTGAGTCATCTCCCTGATATCGGTAAGGCCGCTTATCGACTCGTTCTGGATAGTTATCCCTTGTTCGATGGCTGCTGCCACGATGTTGGTACCGCCTACTAGAACAATCCCGATTCGATCACGTTCCACAGACACGCCTAGAACGTCCATGTTTGGCTCACCCAGCTCCAAGACGCCTGCAAATTCTGCCTCGGACAGTGCTTCGAGTCGTTCTTCAACCTTTTCCCTTGCTGACATGGGGGCTTCTTGAAAGTTCCCAAGGATCCTGCCGTTTCCAGTTCGCATCATCCCTGTGACGTTGGTGATATCTTGAGATATGAGGACGTCTATTGGATCGATGGTTGTGGCCCAGTACATCAACATGTCTGTGAACCTCACAGGCTCTCGTTCTATCACCTCGATGACCCCGCCACCCTTGGGCCTGATCGGAACGCCGCTTTTCAGGAGAACTCCATCGATGGTGATGCTACAGGCGGTCCGTATCCGTGCTAGGGTTCCATCATAATCGACCTTGACGAAAGGACTTACAGTAAGGCCGCTATTGGCCACATCTCTCAACGTCTTTAGGGTGGGGCCCAGCATCTCTGCTGCCACCACCGAGGTGTTGGTGATGATCTCGCCTTCCATCCTCTCGGGATCGAAGCTCACCTGTTGCATCAGGTTCTCGATCTTGCTTAATGAAAACTCCAGAGGTCGCAACTATAATCACCACATATCTCGCCGTCGCC
>CAZXBV010000197.1:0-3313 GCA_964639155.1 uncultured Methanotrichaceae archaeon | reverse complement strand
GAACGTCCTTGGTATCTTCTCCAAAATATCATGACGTTCCATATCATAGATCCAAGTGGCTATCGCATCGTGCCTCTGTACCGGATCTGGATACGCTTTTCTGAACCATTCCCTTCCCGTCGGAATATCGTTTAAATGGTAACCAAATAGTTCTTCAAATTTGGGATTGATGTACTCGAAAAGGCCGTTCTCGTCGATTATGGCCATCCCAAAAGGCGCACTTTCCGACAGAACTTGGAACTTTTCTCTCTCTGTGCAAAGTTCGGTCTCCAACCGCTTCCGATCGGTAACGTCTCTGATCGATTCGATCGCGCCTATTACGTTTCCATCCTCGTCGAATATCGGAGATGCTGTGCCCCAAAGATAAGCGCCCTTTCCGTCATAAATGTTCGGCGTGAAGGCTTCTCCAAATATCGAACACGCATCCGTACCAATATTTTGATAATTCTTCTCAAGCAGATCACGAGAAAACACCGTATCGATCAGTATGGGCCGTTCCGTCCCATAAAAGGGCAATGCATAGGCTGAATTGCCTTTCCCAATCATCTCCTTCTTGGAAATGCTCGTCATCTTCTCGATCGCTCGGTTCCACGCAATCACCGTTCCATTCTGATCTATTGCAAAGGTCGCATCAGGTAGATACTCGATTATGTTGAATAACCGCTGGTGGGCAAGTCGCAGTTTTTCTTCGGCTTGTTTCCGATCGGTAATGTCCAGAACGACGCCCCGATAATGAGTTATATTGTCCTTTGAATCCCGCCGGATCCATGTAAGATCGGATACCCATCGAACGTCTCCTGAGGGGGTGACAATCCTATATTCTTGATCGAAACTCTCAGTACCTTCCTGACTGTAATGGGCTACTTCCTTGACCACTCGATCCAGATCGTCAGGATGGATTATTTCAGAAAATGTTATGCGTCCTGTGTATAGATCCTCAGGGGCATATCCAAACTGTTTGACGTTTTCGGATACAAATTCTACAGGCCAACCTTCAGAAGCTTGCCAAGTAAAGGCGACAGTAGGGCTATTATTGACGATTAATTCCAGCTCTTTAAGACGCTTTTGAGACTTTAAAAGTGTGTTCTCCTTTTCGATTCCATGGAGGGCAAACGCCACGTCGCCTGCTAATTCTTCAAATAGGTCAATTTCGTCTTCGTCTAAAACGAACTTGGCAGGCATCGTAACAGATATGATTCCATAGATTTTTTGATCACTTTCAAGTCGTGCAGTCAAAACACCGCGTTCGGCATGTATCTTGCAGAAGGGACAACCTTCACATATCGAAATCAAAGACGCGCCGATCACGACTTTTGGATCGTTCAAGGCCGTTCTTACACATCTTGTGAGGTCTCCTTGTTCCAAAGATCCTTTCACGACAGAAAATTCGTCCCCAAGACCAGACTCGGCGAACTTGGTAAACCTTCCCGATTCATCAGTCAGTGCGATCCAGGCGTTATGGTAACCACGAGTTTCGACGAGAGCGTCACATATCTCTTTGATCAACCTCTCGGGATCTTTTTCTCTTACCACTATCTTGTTCACGTTTCGTGTGGATTGGAGAACCAAATTGAGATGCTCGATCCGATTTTCTGCCTCTTTTTGCTCTGTGATGTCTTGCAGGATGCCCACCATCCTGAGTGGACAACCACTCTCGTCCCTGGACATCACCTCACCTCGGATGTGAGCCCACATCCATTCTCCATACTTGGACTTGAGGCGGCAGTTAGCTTCTAAATGGGAAGTTGCCTCATGGAAGTGATCGCGAAAGGCCTGTTTCAGATCGTGAAGGTCGTCGTGATGGATAAATTTCCACCAAAATTTCGCTACGTCTTTAAATTCTTCAGACGAATATCCAAAAGCTTCCAAAGAGAGAGATCCGCTGTACGCAATATCTCCTGCCACGATATCCCAGTCCCAGATTCCAAGAGTTCCACCATCAATGGCGAGCCTGAGCCAATCTTCGCTCTTTTTTAGGGCTTCCTCAGCTCGGTGACGTTTCGTAACCTCTCTGACCTGGTGAGATAGTTTCGCAAAAAGGATCTTTGCATCGTCATCCTTCTGAATGTAGCCATTTGCGCCGTTGTTTATGGCTTCCACTATCACCTGCGGGTTGCTTTTCCCGGTGAGTATTATGAAGGGGATATCAGACTGAGAACGAACGGCCTTCAGAAACTTGATTCCGTCGGTCTCGGGCATCAGATAGTCTGAGATGATAACATCCCAAGATGATTCATCCAACAGTTCCATCGCCGCTCTTGCCGATAGAGCCGTCTCAACCGTTACGTCGCCATCTCTTTCAAGGGCGATCTTCACAACATCCAAAATCACGGGATCGTCATCTACCATTAGAACTTTGATCAAAATTATATCCTCCGGCGCAAAGATCATTTCTAGGCCCTTCAAGTTGTTATGGATCTGTTTACATGAAATCATTTTCGGATATATTCATCAGAGTCCCATGGAAAAATTCAGCGATGAACAAAGATCAGTAACTATGATACGGATCAAACTTACTCATCTATTGTACTGATCATTTGTTCGTGGCGATATTTATGCTATCTACGGGTGGGGTAGGTCAAACACACGATCTATGGGTGAACAAAAATGAGACGAACAACAATGTTTGACTTTATAAAGTTCTTGATTAGCATGTTTGTCGTCGGCGCTCTGCTCTGTGGGGCAGGACTTGCCAACGAGGCGAAGGGTAATGATAATACTACCGACGTGTACAGCAAAGTCACAACCGAAATATTGATAGACACACCAGCAGAGATCTCAAATTACAGCAAATTTGACACACTGCCCATGCAAAATTTCAATTGCAGCGAGGAGAAAGATCTTTGGTTGATCTTGTCCAGTTATGAAGACGTTAGAATCAATGTACTGGATCTGGCATTCTTCCTTGCGACACACGGCATTGATGCAACGCCAAAGAAATCCTATGTGATGGTGAAGTTTTCCGATGGTAGTAACGCTTACTTGATCCCGAATGGTGATGCGCCCAGGCTAGCAGATCTACGGATTCTGTCGCCGGATGTACCTTCAATACCCATCTAAAATATATAATGAATTTGAAAATAAATGGCACTAAACTCATCAAAATTTGACAGGTAACTCGTTATACCATTCCTTCGATCGTATTGTTATGTTTGAATATTATAAAATACAAGTCTAAGTATAGTCACTTTTGAGTACCTTCACTAATCGATGCGCCGATGATTAACCCAACAGATCTTACGGAACACATCATAACACGCCTCGAAGGTGTACGTTCTTTGGCAATGTCGCCCATTCCCAAATCAAGCCGGTA
>CAZXBV010000196.1:0-3319 GCA_964639155.1 uncultured Methanotrichaceae archaeon | reverse complement strand
ATCTGTGTGATTGTGCGGACAGAAATATCCGTTTTTTCACTCTGGAACTTTTTAGACCGCCGTTGACCGTCCACGAAGGTGCCACTTGGGGGCCCCTTTCCAGTGCCGGTGCAAAGGCGCGGGCAAGGCCGGGTTTCGCGCGCGCCCGGAAAACCCCGGCGGCTAGGTAATCTAGACTTGCGCCTGCGATTGGCAAACAGTGCCTTCAGGCGGCAAAAGAGGTGGGCGAGTCGCACAGGACCGACTCCAAACAGGATAAGTAAATAAGTTGAATGACAAGTTGTGAGTTCGTTTCTTATGTAACCGGGCGATAAACTTAACTAACCAGGTTACATAAGAGACTGACCTTGATCCCCGAAGAAATCTCTGAAGAACTCGCCCAACAAGAACATGAAGTCCTCATCGAGATCAGGGAATATGTCGATCGACTGATCACAGAGCAGGAATCCTCATCATGTCAAGAAGAGTTCGATAAAAGCGAAGAATCAGATAAAAAGAAAACTGGATCTGTTACCTATAGACAAGAATGGGTCTACTGCGGCAAAGATTGCAGTCGATGCCCTCATGGACCTTACTGGTACGCTTACTGGAAAGAGAACGGCAAAACCCACTCGAAATACATAGGCAAAGAATTGAAAGAGGAGGCGGGCAAGATATGAAATGTGGACAGATCGACAGAAACAGGACGACGAAAGTTTTTCTCCTCTTGGCCATAACCTTGCTTGCAGGAAGCATATCTGGCTGCATATTCCCCGACCAAGATACGAACACCCCAGCCCAAGACAAGGTCAACGTGATGGCAACGACAGTGCCTTTGGGCCACTTCACAGAGATGGTGGGCAAAGATCTTGTAAATGTAGATGTGTTGGTATCTCCTGGCACCAATCCACACACATTCGAGCCTGCGCCATCACAGTTAAAATGCATCGAAGAGGCCCAACTCTATGTGAAGAACGGTGCTGGCATGGAGATTTGGATGGACAAGATTATCCGGGCCAACGAGGATATGCTGGTGGTCGACTCGTCCAAGGGCATAGATCTCATCGAGTCGACAGATCCCGATCATGACGACCATAACGACAATAGCGAGAGGGGACTTCACGAAGTGATCCTCACAAAGGACCCTCACATCTGGCTTTCGCCCAGAAACGCCATTGTCCAGGTGGAGAACATATGCGATGGTCTGGTGAATGTGGATCCTGAAAACGAAGATCGCTATCGAAATAACAGAGACGATTACATAAAGAAGCTAGAAGAACTCGATTCAGAGCTCAACGCCACATTTTCAAAATCGGAAAAAAAGACGATCCTGGTTCTCCACCCTGCTTGGAGCTACTTTGCCAGAGATTACGGTCTAGAACAGGTCTCGATCCTCTATTCCCAAAAAGAGCCAGGACTTAGATATCTGGTCACAATGATCGAGACCGCGCGAGAGAACAACGTGACACGCGTCTTCGTGGACCCCAACTTCAATCCCAAGTCGGCCGAGATCGTCGCCAACGAAATAGGTGGCAAAGTCGTGCCTCTCGATCCGCTGGCAGAGAATTATATTGAGAACATGCGGCATGTAGGCCAAGAGATTGTAGCAAGTTTTGAACCATGAACGACATAGTATCTGCAAGAGACCTTTGGGTCCACTTCGGAAGTCAAGTTATCCTCGAAGACGTAAACCTGGTCATCAAGGAACACGACTTCTTGGGTTTGATAGGCCCAAACGGCGGCGGCAAGACCACCCTCCTAAAAGTTATCCTCGGCCTGATCAAGCCTTCCCGTGGCCAGATAAAGGTATTTGGGACCTCTCCTGAAGCGGCCCGAAAGAGAATTGGATATTTGCCTCAAAGAAACCTCTTTGACCTCCAATTTCCTGCAACAGCTCTCGATGTGGTCTTGATGGGCAGGTACGGAAGAAAGGGCCTATTCAGGCGTTATACTGCCGAAGATCGAGATGCGGCCCATCAAGCTTTGGATCAGATGAACATGCTCAAATACGCCAACCGGGAGATAGGAACCCTTTCAGGAGGGCAGCAGCAGCGAATCTTTGTTGCAAGAGCCCTCGTATCCGAGCCAGATCTCCTGCTCTTGGACGAGCCTGCCACCGGAATTGACGCATCACAGCAAAAGGAGTTCTACGAGCTTTTAAGAGACCTAAACCAGGAGAAAACCATCGTCATGGTTTCCCACGATATGAGCGCCGTATCGAAATACGTAGAGAAAGTTGCCTGCATCAACCAAAAGCTCTACTATCACGACTCAAAAGAGTTGACCGCAGGAGACATCTTGGAAGCTTACAAGTGCCCGGTCGAGATGATAGCTCACGGGATCCCCCACAGGGTTCTGAGGGAACATGATTGAGATATTCCAGTATGAGTTCATGAGAAACGCCTTGACTGCAGGCGTCATAGCTGCGGTCCTCTGCGGAATAATCGGGATATACGTCATACTAAACAGGATCGTATTCATCAGCGGAGGGATAGCTCACACCGCCTTTGGCGGGATCGGGCTTGGCTACTTTCTGGGAAGAGACCCCCTCATCTTTGCCATCCTCTTCTCCCTGGCTGCAGCTCTTGGGATCGGTGCCATCAAAAACACCCGGTCTAGGGTATCTCAAGACACCGCCATAGGGGTTTTCTGGGCGACGGGGATGTCTCTTGGAATAGTTTTCGTCGCCTTAAGCCGTGGTTACGCCCCAGATCTATTCGATTATCTTTTTGGAAATATTCTGGCAGTATCAGGCGAAGACGTGAAATTGATCTTGGCGCTGACCTTGATCATGATCATGATCGTCGCTCTGCTTTACAAAGAACTGTTCATCTTATCTTTTGACCCTTCTTATGGCGAGGCCGAAGGGGTCCCAGTCCAGAAGCTCTATCTTCTTCTCTTATGCATGGTGGCTCTGAGCGTTGTGGTTCTCATAAAGATCGTGGGCATAATATTGGTCATCGCGCTCCTGACCATACCTGGCGCTATAGGAAGGCAACACGCCAGGACCTTTCAAGGGATCATGGCCCTTTCGATCGTGCTTGGCATATTCTTCGTCGTCTCGGGCCTGGTGATATCTTACTACCTCAACATCCCCTCTGGCGCAACTATAATACTCGCAGCCGCAGGGACCTTCTTTGTGAGCACGGCTCTCACTAGATGAAAACCGCCGTTGAGATCTGACCCAATCACTATTGGTCATCGGTTAAGCCCACTTTTGGCAAGAGATATGACCATCACAAATAATTATTCAGATCATTTATTAGATAGTTATTTCAGTCCAACCTGCACGCAAGTATTCAGAAAGTCGGTTGCAACTATAGTGTTTAACGATACCTTT
>CAZXBV010000195.1:0-3331 GCA_964639155.1 uncultured Methanotrichaceae archaeon | reverse complement strand
CCAATCGGTGATTCACCTGATGTCGGCGTGATACTCTTGAAGGGACTTCACCTCAGATCTTCCGTTCCGGAATGCAGCAATCCCCTTCGCAGCTGCAAATGCCGCAGCCGTTGTGGTGATGTATGGCACCTTATACTTGATCGCAGCCTTGCGAATGTAGGAGTCGTCGTGCTGGGAGGCTTTTCCGATCGGCGTGTTGATTACGAGCTGGATCTCTCCATTCTTGATCGCGTCATTGATGTTGGGCCTGCCTTCTTGCAGCTTCAGGATCGATTCGGCCTCGATCCCGTTTTCTGCAAGGAAATCACAAGTTCCATCGGTCGCCTTGATGGTGAACCCAAGGTTGGAAAACTCCCTTGCAAACTCCGCCACACCTTGCCGGTCCTTGGACGCGATGGTTATCAGCACCGTGCCCTCATTCGGCAGCATCTGTTTGGCCGCCTCTTCGGCCTTGTAAAAGGCCATCCCAAAGGAGTCGGCCATGCCGAGAACCTCGCCTGTTGATCTCATCTCGGGTCCGAGCAAAGGATCTACCTCTGGGAACATGTTGAAGGGGAATACCGCCTCTTTGACACCGAAATGGGGAATCGTCTTTTCTTCGAGTCCCAAATCCTCCAGCTTCGCTCCCATCATCAGCTCGGTTGCGATTCTGGCCATGGAAACGTTGCAAACTTTCGAGACCAGCGGCACCGTCCGAGACGCCCTCGGGTTTGCTTCGAGGACGTATACGACGTCTTCAGCGATGGCATACTGCATGTTCATGAGGCCAACCACTTGGAGCTCTTTTGCCATCCGACGAGTGTACTCGTTGATGGTCTTCAGGTGCTTTTCAGATATGCTCACAGGCGGGATCACGCAGGCAGAATCGCCAGAGTGAACGCCAGCCTGCTCGATATGCTCCATCACCGCCGGAACGAAGGTATCGGCGCCGTCTGAGAGGGCATCGGCCTCTACCTCAAGGGCGTTTTCCAAGAATCGGTCGATCAGGATCGGCCGCTCTGGTGTTATGTCCACAGCAGCGAGGACGTACTTTTCCAACATATCTTCGTCGTAGATGATCTCCATCCCGCGACCGCCAAGAACGTAAGAAGGCCGCACCATGAGGGGATAACCGATTAGGTCTGCGACCTTTAGCGCCTCTTCGAGGTTGCTTGCCATGCCCGATTTCGGCATGGGGATTTCCATCTCGTCCATAATCTTTCGGAATCTGTCCCGGTCTTCGGCAAGGTCGATTGCGTCAACCGAGGTCCCAAAGATTTTCGCGCCCGCCTCTTCCAGCTCACCTGCGATGTTGAGGGGGGTTTGGCCTCCGAACTGGACGATCATTCCTTCCGGCTTTTCCTTCTCGTAGATGCTGAGGACATCTTCGACGGTTAAGGGCTCGAAGTACAGTTTGTCAGACGTGTCGTAGTCAGTGGAGACCGTCTCTGGGTTGCAGTTTACCATTATCGTCTCGTAGTCGAGGTCCCTGAGGGCAAAGGCGGCATGAACGCAGCAGTAGTCGAATTCTATTCCCTGGCCGATCCGGTTTGGACCGCCACCAAGGACCATGACCTTCGGCCGATCGCTGCTCTCTGTCACGTCCGGCGCGTTGTAGGTCGAGTAATAATAAGCCGCGTTCTCGACACCGCTGACCGGTACTGGGTGCCATCCTTGAACAATGCCAAGCTCCTTTCTGCGGCGTCGGATATCCTTTTCGGGAACGTTCAGGAGCATTGCAAGGTATCTGTCTGCAAAACCGTCTTTCTTGGCCCGTTCCAAGAGTTCATCTGGGAGAGATTGGAAGGTCTGGAGTGTTTCAGATTTTCCTCTGTACTTTAGGATCTCCTCTTCGAGCTCGACTAACTCTTTCATCTGTTGGATGAACCAAGGCTTGATGTAGGTGATCTCATGAAGCTCTTCGACATCGGCACCTTTTCGGAGGGCTTCGTACATGATGAACTGGCGTTCGCTGGAGGGCTCGTTTGCCATCTCCATTAGCTCTGGAAGCGACCTTTCGTTGAAGTCCTTTGCAAACCCAAGGCCGTACCTTCCGATCTCAAGAGACCTGATCGCCTTTTGGAGGGCTTCTTTGTAGGTCTTGCCGATGGACATGGCCTCGCCCACGGCCTTCATCTGGGTTCCAAGCTTGTCTTCTGCGCCTTTAAACTTCTCGAAAGCCCAGCGGGCGAACTTCACGACGACGTAGTCGCCAGAAGGCGTGTACTTTTCAAGCGTCCCCTCTCGCCAGTAGGGTATCTCGTCGAGTGTCATGCCGCTTGCAAGCTTTGCCGATACGAGTGCGATCGGAAAGCCAGTCGCCTTCGATGCGAGGGCTGAGGATCTGGAGGTTCTCGGATTGATCTCGATCACGACGATTCTGCCGGTTTTTGGGTCGTGGGCGAACTGGACGTTCGTTCCGCCGATTACCTGGATCGCCTCGGCGATCCTGTAGGAGTAGTCCTGGAGCCGTTCTTGAAGCTCGGGCGAGATCGTCAGCATTGGCGCCGTGCAATAAGAGTCGCCTGTGTGAACTCCCATGGCATCGACATTTTCGATGAAGCAAACCGTGATCATCTGGTTCTTTGCGTCCCTTACGACCTCTAGCTCCAGCTCTTCCCAGCCCAGGACCGACTCTTCGATCAGGACCTGGCCGATGAGGCTTGCGGATATTCCGCGGCTCACAACGGTTTGGAGCTCTTCTACGTTGTAGACAAGGCCGCCGCCAGTCCCGCCCATTGTGTAGGCTGGCCTCACCACAACGGGATAGCCAAGATCTGCTGCGACCTTCTCTGCATCTTTGATTGTGTAAACTGCGGTGCTCTTTGGGATCTCAATTCCCAGCTGATTCATCGTCTCTTTGAATATGATCCGATCTTCGCCGCGCTCGATTGCGTCGGTCTTGATCCCAATCACCTTTACGCCAAACTTCTCTAAAACTCCCGCCTTTGCAAGCTCGGAGCTCAGGTTGAGCCCGGACTGGCCGCCGAGGTTTGGAAGGAGAGCGTCGGGCCTTTCCTTCTCGATGATCTGGGTCATCCTCTCCAGGTTCAAAGGCTCGATATACGTCACATCAGCCGTCCCAGGGTCTGTCATTATCGTTGCAGGGTTTGAGTTCACCAGAACTATCTCGTATCCAAGCTCCCGCAGCGCCTTGCAGGCCTGAGTTCCAGAGTAGTCGAATTCGCAGGCTTGGCCGATGACTATTGGGCCCGACCCGATGATCATAATTTTGTTTATGTCTTCTCGCTTGGGCATCTTTCCCGCCTCTGTAATTCCGTCTCTTCAAAGCCGCAAAGCCCTACATGGTCAAGGGATAAAGGCTCTTGCCGGAAACGGACTTCCGGTGTGA
>CAZXBV010000194.1:0-3333 GCA_964639155.1 uncultured Methanotrichaceae archaeon | reverse complement strand
TTGAGCGGCGGAATGCAGCAACGTGTAGGACTTGCTAGGGGGCTTGCTAGTGATCCAGATATTCTCCTCATGGACGAAGCCTTCAGTGCCCTTGACCCATTGATCCGAAGGGAAATGCAAGACGAGCTTTTGGAATTACAAGACAAGGTCAACAAGACCATAATTTTCGTTTCTCACGATCTTGACGAGGCACTCCACATCGGAGATCGGATAGCCCTGATGAAAGATGGTTCCATAATCCAAATCGGCACCAGTGAGGATATCTTGACAAATCCTGCCGATGAATACGTGGCCAAGTTCGTGGCAGGAGTGGACATGTCCAAGGTGTTGACGGCAGAACGAGTGATGAAACAAGCATATCCCGTCGTATTTTCTGGATCTGATCCGAAAACTGCCCTCAAAAGGATGAAAAAATACAAGAAGAACTTCGCATTCGTTGTGGACAAGGGCGAGGAAATCTTCAGGGGCACGGTAACTGAAGAGGACGCAAGAGATGCAACTGAAAAAGGGGCTGGCCTAAAAGAAGCTCTCATCGCCGACGTTTTGGCAGCGTCGCCAGACACGCCTTTGATTGAATTGATATCGATGATGTCAAACAGCACCCGTCCCTTGCCAGTACTGGACGAACGAGGAATATTGGTGGGGATGATAGGTCATCTCTCACTGTTAGATGCATTATCCCCAGGTGTGGTTGAAAATGGCGTTGCCTAGGCTCCCCGTAGGAGATGGCGTAGAAATAGCAGTCGAATGGATCGAAGTCCATTTTGGCGGGTTGCTCGACTTTCTTAGTACCATCCTGGGCGTGTTTGTAGATGGGTTCAAGGACGTACTTCTGTTTCTTCCGCCTCTGGCGATGATAGTGGTCATCACTATACTCGTTTGGGTTATAAGCAGACGAAACTTGAGAATTGCTGCTGAAACCTTTCTGGGCTTGCTCTTGATAGAGAGCTTAGACCTCTGGTCCCTCTCGATGGAGACCCTAGCGCTGGTGATATCTTCTACAGTGGTGGCCTTGACCATTGGGATTCCTGTTGGCATTCTCTGTTCGAGAAACGACAATGTCAACACGATCGTGACGCCCCTTCTGGACCTCATGCAGACCATGCCCTCATTCGTATACTTGATTCCTGCCGTCATATTCTTCGGGCTGGGCAACGTTCCTGGGATCATTGCAACGGTCGTCTTTGCGATGCCGCCCACCATTCGGCTGACTAACCTTGGAATAAGGCAGGTTCCCAAAGATCTGATCGAAGTGGCCGACGCCTTCGGCTCTACACCGAAACAGAAACTTTTCAAAGTCCAGCTTCCTTTGGCCCTGCCCACCATAATGGCTGGGGTCAACCAATGTATCATGCTATCACTATCAATGGTAGTAATAGCCGCAATGATCGGGGCTAGAGGGTTGGGGTACCAGGTTCTCGTCGGAATTCAAAGGGTCGATATCGGCACAGGCTTTGAAGCTGGGCTAGGCATCGTGATAATTGCCATGATATTGGACCGAATCACCCGGAGCCTAACTGAGAGGTGATCAGACGATAGGCGATCGAACGAGACGTGGGGTCAAGAATCAATCGGATTACATCAATTGGTTTTCGCGAAGATGGTGCTTAGGCATACGAGTAGGACAAGTATCGACCTCTTGCAAGTTCGGTATTCATCCTGAAAACATCTTTGAGTACAATCTTTCGAGAATTGCACAAATCACACGAATATCACAATTTTCGAAAATTGTCCCGTCGAGCTTTGCTGTGACACTTATTGGCAATCTTTATAGATCGAATTCGAATTTAATATCAATCCCATTTATTTATAGAACAGTTACCTTTGGAACGGTGGTAATTTGAGCGAAAGATACCTGAAAGCTTTTTTTGTAGTGAGTTTGGTCGGCGTCCTGGCACTCCTGGGACCCGGTTGCATTGATAGTGGAGAAATCACCTCGAAAGATGGTGTTTTGAACGGAGAGTCCGTGAGCATAGGTTACGTCCTTTGGGACGGCGAAATCGCCAGCACCAACGTCTTAAAGCAAGTTTTTGAGCAAGTCGGATACGACGTTGAGATAATAGCCATTGATGCAGGACCGCTCTACCAAGGCCTGGCCAAAGGAGAGTTTGACCTCACAGTATCGGCCTGGCTTCCAGAGACCCAGAAGAATTATTGGGATATTTACAAGGACCAGATCGATTATGTGGGATCGAACCTGGATGGTTGTAGATGTGGTTTGGTCGTTCCTTCTTACGTCACCATCGACTCGATCGAAGATCTAAACGGCGTCAAGGACAAGTTCGACGAGACGATTGTGGGAATAGATCCTGGTGCGGGCATCATGCAGAACACCGAAAACGCCATTGAGATGTACAATCTTGAGTTAGAGCTGGAATCTAGCTCTGGCGGTGGGATGGCCACGGCCCTCAAAAGAGCGATCGACAACGAGGATTGGATCGTGGTCACCCTTTGGTCTCCACATTGGTCCTTCAACCGCTGGGACCTCAAGTACTTAGAAGATCCTCTTGAGGCCTATGGGACGGGCGATCATGCCACAACTCTTGCCCGGAAGGGTTTGAAAGAGGAGAAGCCAGAGGCTTACGCGATCGCAAGCAGGTTCCACTGGACTCAAGAGGACATCGCGTCAGTGATGATGGATATCGAAAACGGGATGCCTGAAGACGAAGCTGCTTCCAAGTGGATCTCCAACAACCCTGATAAGGTGGCCGAGTGGATCGGCGAGCAGAAGTAAACGTAATTGTTGAAGGAAGGGCGAAAGTTGGGCGCAAAAGATGTTTCAGTCGCCCAAAGTTGGGCAGCGCCCTCTGTTCAATTTATTTTTATCGAATACCCCGCAGCTAAGAAACTCCGTGGCAGACATCCCAACGATTGCGATTTTAGGGTGCTCGACTATAATCTCGATAATCGCTACTTCTTACCATATCGATTTGCAGGAAGACCGTCCAATCACCAGATATTAGATATGTTGTTTTCTGTTTTTGTCAGCTTCGAGAATGTCTGCACCCATGACATTCTTCCAGATCGTGACAAGATCTCGCGATGTTCAGTTTCGAGACTATTGTCTCCAGTAGAAAACACCAAATAATATGCAACTATGACAAAACCAATATGAAGATCGCTGTAGTCGGTGGCACTGGAGAATGCGGCCGCGGTTTTACCTTGCGCTGGGCCCAAAAGCACGAGGTAATCGTGGGATCAAGAGAGGCAAAGAAGGCAGAAGAATGTGCCGAAGAGATCAACAAAGCTCTGAAGGGTTGGGGGATCGAAGACCCCTGTGTTTCTGGAACAGATAACGCAGGCGCTATAATGGCCAGCGACTTGGTGGTCCTT
>CAZXBV010000193.1:1391-3334 GCA_964639155.1 uncultured Methanotrichaceae archaeon | reverse complement strand
TTCCTTCAGGGAGTGGTAGTTGACTCAAGCTGACATTCCCTTTTCAGGTAACTTCGGCTAAATATATTGTTTTCTGATCTGGCGCACGTTGTTGATCGGCGCTAAACACATACCATCCTCTCTTTTAGGGGGCGCTAATATCGACGGGCTGCACTCGCCAGGTGGATGCGCTCAGATTAGAAGGTTCGATTCTGGAAATTTCTACTTTCGCTATCAGGGAATCATTGATATACCGTGATGGAGTTTCCCACGACAAAGATTAGCACACTGGCTTTTCGACCGACTAAAATTTCAGGATCGTATTAACATGAAATTCTGGCAACCCAAGATCGAAACCATGGACCGATCAGATCTTCAGGATCTGCAGCTCAGACGCCTGAAGAGCGTTGTGGAAAAGGTATACAAGAACGTCCCCTTCTACCACGAGAAGATGAAATCCCTCGGAATCACGCCTCACGACATAAACTCCCTTGAGGACGCAAGGCGTCTTCCGGATACGAGGAAAACTGATCTGCGGGAGAATTACCCCTTCGGCCTTTTTGCAGTTCCAAGGGATGATGTGGTCAGGGTACACGCATCTTCTGGTACCACTGGTAAGCCTACTGTGGTGGGCTACACTGCAAAGGACATCGAGACTTGGTCTGACATGGTGGCACGGGATCTGGTCATGGTGGGATGCACGAGAGAAGACATCTTCCAAAACGCTGTTAACTACG
The DNA here is from genome assembly GCA_964639155.1 of uncultured Methanotrichaceae archaeon. Taxonomy (GTDB): domain Archaea; phylum Halobacteriota; class Methanosarcinia; order Methanotrichales; family Methanotrichaceae; genus CAYWZG01. Next base: position 2,618 of record CAZXBV010000193.1, on the reverse strand, counting down.
GCTTTTTCACCGGAGGCCTTGGGATCCATTACGGGATCGAGCGGATGGGCGCCATGGCAGTTCCAAGCGGCATCGGAGATACCAAGCGCCAACTTGAGATCATGGCGGATTTCGGCGTGACCGTGCTTCATTGCACACCTTCTTACGCGCTCTACCTTGCAGAGACCGCCAACGATCTTGGGGTCATGGACAAGCTCAAACTGAGGATAGGGTGCTTTGGGGCCGAGCCTTGGTCTGACGAGGCCAGATCTGAGCTAGAAGATATGTTGGACCTCAAGGCCTACGATTCTTACGGCCTTTCAGAGATGTGCGGGCCGGGCGTGGCTTTCGAATGTCAGGAACAAAACGGCCTCCACATCTGGGAAGACCACTTCCTGGCCGAGATCTTGGACCCCGAGGGCGAACCCTGTGCACCAGGTGAGAGTGGCGAGCTTGTCTTAACCACCCTGACCAAAGATGCGATGCCTTTGATAAGATATCATACCGGTGACATTACTTATTTCATGGACGAGCCTTGTTCTTGTGGCAGAACCAGCGTCAAGCTGCACAGATTCTTGGGACGAGCAGACGATATGCTGGTGGTAAAGGGCATAAACGTCTTCCCAAGCCAGATCGAGGACGTCCTTTTAAAAATGCCAGAGATCGGCGACTATTTCCAAGTGATCGTGGACAGAAAGAAGCACGGCCTAGACGAGATCGCAATCAAGGTGGAGATGAGCGATGTGGCGTTCACAGGTGAGCTACAAGACCTGTCCAAGGTCCAAAAGAAGGTTGAAGGAGAGCTCAAAGCCGTCATGAAGATCCGATCCAGGATCGAACTGGTGGAGAAAGGAAGCCTCCCCAGAACTGCAGGCAAGTCCAAGAAAGTGGTAGACTTAAGGGAACTTTAGGACTATCGCCGAGCGCTATTCTGGCGAGAACCGATTAGTTTCATCTAATCGGTTCTCAACTATACACAGGATTGTGCAAAATAACACACGGTCTTTGTGAGCGAAAGAGGTATCTCAGGGTATGCAGAGTGGCTCAACTGAATTCCATGAAAACAAACGCTTCGGTCACGCTCTTTATGCTCTTGATATTGTTTTCAGCAGCTTACGCAGTGGGCGACCTGTATGGTACCATACCTAACGGTACAATATTCAATGATAGTTCCCCTGACGAGACTCGTTCCAATGGGGCCATCACCAACGACACCCGTTCCAACGATACCTGTTCCAACGATACCTG
>CAZXBV010000193.1:0-1291 GCA_964639155.1 uncultured Methanotrichaceae archaeon | reverse complement strand
GTTCCAACGATACCTGTTCCAACGATACCTGCCTCAACTGTACTGTCTATTACATCAACAAGTCCGAAGCGCAAGTCGTCCAGCCCGTGAACGGAACCCGCTTCAACCTCACACTCCCGGTCAAGTCCGAGATCGCACTCTTCGACTCTTGGGGAAAAGAGGTTCCAATAGAAGTGGATGAACAATTCCGGCGAGGTGTCTACAGATACAAAATAATGTCTAACACGTCAGTCGAAGGCTACCTCAACTACACCTTGCCGATCCAGGACCAACGGTTTTCGACGGTGCCGATATCAGGAATGCCCGCGAAGGTGGTCATTCCACTGGGATATACAACAGGCGATCACCTTTTAGGCAAGCCCAGGCCCAAACCAGATGAAGTGACCAAAGACGGTGGCAGAACCGTTCTCATATGGCAAGAGCCCAAGAGAATGATCGACGTTGGCTACTACAAAGAGAGCGCGCCCAGGGCGTTTCGTCTCTTCCTCCTGATGCTCGCGTTTCTTGCCGCTGTGCTGACCCTGGGCCATGTGGCGAGCATGAAACGGCTTCGATCTATGAAAGAAGATGTAGACCGAGATTTCAACGATCACAATCGCGATCAATAAGTATCAAAGGTGCGAAAGCCAAAGGTCATGACCAAACCGAGATCTATCTGGAAGGGCCTTTATGAAGTGGGTGGGTTTGACCTATCCCATCGTGCTGACTGTTGCGTCTATCTGGTCGGGGCAGGAGACGAACTGGTGATGATCGACTCTGGCGCAGGTCCCAGCCTCGATCGCATAATTGAGAACGTGAAAAAACTGGGACTCGATCCAAATAGGATCAAACACGTGATCGCAACACATTGTCACATCGATCATATAGGCGGTCTTGCAAGGCTAAAAGAGCTTTACGGCGCCCAGATCGTGGCTCATGAAAGGGATGCCGAAGGGATTGAGCTTGGAGAAAGCAGGCTGACGGCCGCAAACTTGTACGGTCTCGTATACGATCCCGTCAAGATCGATCTCGTCCTCGAAAAGGAACACGAAACTCACACCCTGGGCGGAAAAGAATTCCATTTCGTCCACATTCCAGGCCATACACCAGGCAGCATCGCCGTCTACTTGGACATGGAAGAAGGCCGCGTTCTCTTCGGCCAGGACATCCACGGCCCCTTCAGCGACAATTGGGGTTCAGATATCGATCAATGGGCCAAGTCCATGGAGACGCTCTTAAACCTTGAGGCGGACCTGCTCTGCGAAGGCCACGCTGGCGTTTTCAAGGGGCGCAAGGTCAACGAGTACATCAA
>CAZXBV010000192.1:0-3343 GCA_964639155.1 uncultured Methanotrichaceae archaeon | reverse complement strand
AACCGTCTCTCTCTTTTTCGTCCAATTGAAACCCCCCATCATATCTTTGCAAGCTCACCTTCTTCAGCGGCCCAGCAGAGGTAATCAGTCGACGGAAACTCGTGAATAGTGGTGGCAACGATCTTTCCCTTGCCAAACGTTCCAATCACGAGGACGGATCGTCCCTCTGAATCGACCATCACCGTTTCAAACCCATCTCCAGGTATCAGATATCCATCGCAATCAACCGTCTTGTCTTCTGCAAGACAGGAACAACAGTGATCCGACGTCGAGACGAGTTCGGTGTTCTTGTATTCGCCCACATACTCCAACTTTAGTGGAAGCCATTCATATTCGTGCTTCGTAATCAAAGGGCCAAAGACAGTGAGGACACCCCCTTTCTTCAGAAAACGTTCTATCTTGGATCTGCAAGCCTTGAGGATAGGAAGTGTGGTGGAATATTGGGGGTTGGCAAATCCCGTGGGTATGACTATCATCCTGAACTGGGGCAGAAAGGGGCTTCCTAGGATCACCGGTTTGACGAACTGGTATTCTCGCCCCACTTCTTGGAGGAGCTTTTCAAAGAGGAAGGTCCTCTCGCCTATGATCGCGATATCTGGCATGCAACCAACGCTATTTCAGGTCCCACCTAATAATTCTTTATGCTGGGCGTCTCCTTTGAGTGGGGATTTTGGTATATCTTTTCAGACGTCCTTCCAACAGATTTATTACTATATAAGACTATAATGCCTAACTTAAAGGTGACTTTATGGAACAGGAACTTATGAGAATTGGGGTATCCCTTCCGGAATCGTTGCTAAACAGGTTCGACGAAATAATCGGACAGAGAGGTTACTCTTCCCGATCGGAAGGTATCAGAGATGCGATAAGGAACTACATAATACATTACGAATGGATGAGCGACGTCAAAGGCGACCGTGTGGGCGTAATCACCATGGTTTACTCACACCATCAGCGTGGCCTCGTGGACGCCATAACTAACATACAGCACGATTTTGTAGATTTGGTTCAGTCGACCCTTCACATTCACCTCGACCACGACAACTGCCTTGAGATAGTGACCCTTAGAGGAGAAGGACAAGACGTTAGACGAGCGGCAGAGAAGATGATGGCTCTCAAGGGCGTAAAACATGTGAAACTGACCACCACATCCATCGGGTCGGAACTCTAAAAGGCTCAAATGACACAAAAGATCCTCAAGTTCCTTCAGAGAGCCTCAAGAACTCAATTGAGCGACAAACGATTAAAGCGATAATAACAAAGAGACGAGTGATTAAGAGGCAAGAATCGTGCAGGCGTCAGAGATTGTGTCCGGGATTTTCGTCCTCGATCTGCAAGGACAAGTCAGGTTGGCAACGCGCCCCGAAGTTCCAGCACCCATCTATGGTGAGCGGATCATCGAAGGTTATCGTCTATGGGACCCCCGCAGAAGCAAGCTTGCAGCTTTGGTGTTGAAAATTCATCTTGGCGGCGGGCATCAGGCACTCTTAGATTCCCTGGACTTTGGGCCCTATTCAAAGGTGTTATACCTGGGCGCAGCTACCGGGACCACAGTGAGTCACGTCAGCGACGTGGCGCGCGAAGGTGTAGTGTATGCAGTCGAGTTTTCGCCGCGATCTATGCGCGATCTTCTCAATCTTTGCGAATCCAGAAAAAACATAATCCCTTTGCTGGAAGATGCCTCTCAACCAGAAAGGTATGGCCCCTTTCTCGAACCGGTAGATATGATATATCAGGACGTGGCCCAGAGGAACCAAGCCGATATCGCAAGCCGAAACGCGGTCCAGTATCTGAAACCGGGCGGGTCACTTGTCCTCATGATCAAGGCAAGAAGCGTAGATGTGACGTTGCCACCTAAAGAGGTCTGCCAATCTGAGCTTGGGAAGCTTGAGGGGGTCGAGCCATTACAAGTCATGGATCTGAGGCCCTATCATCAAGACCATTTTGCTGTGGTCTGCAAAAAACCCCATACGATTGGGTCAAAGATCCGTTGAGCCTTCGTGTTCGTGATTATTTTGTCGAATACTCTTGATAGCTTTGCTTTCGCCAACCTCCGAAGGTACAAGCTCGCTACTTTAGCGGTCGAATCGGTTTTGAGTGGTTAAAACGTTCCGTGGAAATGTCTCATCACGACCGTTTGCGATTCTGAATTTTTTCGTCGTCTCAAGATAGAAGCTCTTTGATCTCGTTTCCGATGATGTTGGGCAAGAGCCTGACGTAACCGATCAGGGGAATCCTAAAACGCGCAACGCCTATGACCCAGTCGTCGCGAACTGGCATCCTGTAGTTTATTCCCCATATGACGTAAGTTTCACCATCAATTGTGATCATCGGATAGCCGGTCTCGTGGTCGAGATAAGTTCCGTTTCCAACCTCGACGATGTTGCCATTCGCAAGCTGTTCTTTGAAGTAGTCAGTCCTGACAACCCCTATGAGTTGGCCGGCGTTCTGATCTATCTCTTTGTTATTATCTCCTTTGGTGATGTACCCTGCAAAAGGTGCAGAAGGTCCACCGTCCCACATCGGCTCACCCTCATCGACCCAATTGAGGGCACGGTGTATCACTGGCGTTGCCTTGTCTGATGGATACGGTCGTCTCAGAAAGATGTGTGCTGCCTGATCAAAGAGGGTAAGTTTCTCTTTTCCATAAGGCCGATAGAGTATCACATCACCAGGATTGTTGAAGTTATTGGCATCGATCTTTTCGCCTTCATTCCAGGTCACCACATCCGTCCTTGAAATTCCCTGGATTACCACGATGTCGCCAATCTTCATGTTGGGATCCATGCTGCCAGATTCCACTGCGACCATTGGCGTCCAGATCCCTAGCGCGAGCTGGGAGATGATAGATATACCACCTACAACCACTGCCACGAATATCAGGTCTCGGAGGAAACCTTGGACATGGCCCTCTTGTTTCAACCACTCTATCAGATTCATCAGGCAGCTTATCTGCATGTACCGAATATAACCGTTTTCGATACGAATTCAAAGAGGCACTTTTGATGCGAAGGCGGTGAGCTAATCTTTTCTTGGTATCAATCAGGGCCTTGGCCATCGACCCAGAATTTCTCTTGCTGGGCGAGCCGCTCAGCGGCACTGGACCTTAAAGCCCAGGAGCAGACACGAGCCGAGCTAAAGAGTGGGCACAATCTAAAAACCGAGTGAGATCGCTGGGTCGGAACACCAGAATGAAGATCCTTCTGTAGGTCAAAACAATCTATGCATGTGGGTTTTGGGATCTCAAAGAGGATCCCCATATTTCAAAAAAGCCAAAATCACTCGATTTTTAGATAGTGCCCCCTCATCGCTAACATTCTGGCTTTTCTTTGGCAATGTGCCC
>CAZXBV010000191.1:0-3345 GCA_964639155.1 uncultured Methanotrichaceae archaeon | reverse complement strand
GAGAAACGTGAGAAAATTGAATTGTACTACAGGATGCGCCGCCTGGCGCCTACCTGATCCTTTCCAAAGGAACTTTTCCCAAATGCAGAGCTGTCGCCACCAACGCACCTGCTAGTCCCAAACTTTTAAGCTCGTCCAGATCCGACTCATCTTTCACGCCGCCACCGAGCAATAGCTCGTGCTCGCTCTCCAAGGCGGCACTTCTCAAAAAGAGATCGTCAAACCCTTCTGACGTTCCAACCCGGTCCAGTGCCAAGAGGATGATCTCTTTTAGAGATGGATCGTTAAGCTCTCTGATTAGGTCGAGCGGAGACACCTGAAGCGCCGGATCTTGGGTGAGAACCCGACCCGAGATCAAGTCCACGCTAACCGTGACATCTCTGATATCAGACGCTTTCTTGATCAGGTCCAACGAAGCAGTCTCAGTCCCCAACACTGGGATACATCCTCGCGGGAGAAGTTCAACATCTTCAATGGAAGATATTCCGATATCTGCCATAGTTCTGGCCCTCTCTGATATCTGGCCGATAACGTCGAGGTTATCTCCTGAGCCAGTGATCCGGTCCAGGTCGGCAACGTAGACCTCCCTTGGCGCAAGTGTTTCTAAGATCTGGATCGGATCTGAAGTATCAACGACCAAGCTGCTCTTCTCGATAGACACGTACTTATCACGCTCGCCCCTGACGGCGTGAACTACCTCACCATTAAATAGGTCGAGAACAAAGACGCAGCGCATCATGATTCTGCCGAAATGGGATGGTACAATATGAAGTTATTGGTAAGTCCAATGAGCCTGGAAGAGGCAAAAGCAACGATGTATGGCGGAGCCGACATATTAGACGTGAAAAACCCAAAAGAGGGCTCCCTTGGAGCCAACTTTCCGTGGGTCATAAAGTCCGTGGCCGAGCTTGCAGACGGAAACGTTCCGGTGAGCGCCGCCATTGGAGATTTCGATTACAAGCCTGGAACTGCAAGTCTGGCGGCCCTGGGTGCTGCAGTTTCCGGCGCAACCTACGTAAAATTGGGCCTGTTAGGAATAAAGACGGTTGAAGAAGCCGAAGATATGCTAGGAAAAGTCGTAAAAGCCGTAAAAGACTTCGACCCCAAAACGAAGCTGGTAGCTGCGGCATATGCCGATTACAGTCGAGCAGGCTCCATCTCTCCTATGGACATCCCTCCCGTCGCCCAAAAATGTGGCGTCGACGTCATCATGATCGACACAGCAGTCAAAGACGGCAAGACCGCGTTCGAGTTCATGGACGAAAAACAGATGACCGAATTCGTGAAATCGGGCCAAGAACTGGGAATGGAAGTCGCCCTGGCTGGAAACCTGGGGTTCGACCATCTTGAAACCCTAAAACGGATCTCGCCGGACATAATTGGAATCCGGGGCGCGGTCTGTGGTGGCGATCGCAACACCCAGATAAGGGAGGAGCTGGTCAGGCAGATGAAGGCCGACCTCTCCTGATATTTCTATAGTTTTTTATAGCTTAATCAGCCTGGACTTGTAGACGCCCGAGACCTCGTCCATCTCTTTTAAGACGTCCTCCGAGATCGGCTCGTCCACGCTCAAGACCATCAGTTGCTTTTCACCGGTAGGGTTCTTTCCAACATGCATCCCGCTGATGTTGATATCGTCCTCGCCCAACACCATGCAGCAAGGCCCTATGATCTTTGGCTTGTCTTCGTGAGTTACGAGGATCATGTAACCTTCTGGTGGCAGGTGGACCAGATACTCGTTGATCTGGACGATTCTCCCTTCGGCCTTGCCGTGAACCGTGCCCGATACCATGACAGTATCTCCAGCCCCTTCGAGCTTCAGGGTTATGAGGTTGCTGTAACCGTTAGTAGAATCCGTCTTGCTTTCAGTCAGCTTAATCCCGTGCCCTTTGAGCCCTGGAAGCGCGCTCACGAAGTTGACCTTGTGGCCGATGGCATCCAAGAATCCTTTCACGGCCGAAAGGGTCACTGGCTTCACGTCTTTTTCAGAAACGGACCCTCCATACGTGATCTCTAGCTGCTCATACCCATCGCTCTCGCCCAGTTGGGCAACCAATCGCCCCATCTTCTCGGCAAGAGTCATATAAGGCTCCATGACCGCCATGATCTCCGAAGATATTGAAGGCATGTTCAGCGCGTAAGGTGGAAGCTCGCCCCTTCCCACAGCCAAGATCTGTTCGGCCACCGCCACTGCCACGTTCACCTGCGCTTCTGCAGTAGACGCTCCAAGGTGAGGCGTAACCACTATCCCTTCTTGTTCCAACAACGGGTTTCCAGTGGGTGGCTCTTTTGTGAAGACGTCTATTGCAGCTCCTGCCACCCTTCCTTCTGCCACCGCTTTGGCAAGGGTCGCTTCGTTTATGATCCCGCCCCTGGCGCAGTTTATGATCCGAACGCCAGGCTTCATGATCCCGATCTCTTCTTCGTCGATGAGGTTTCGTGTCTCCTCGGTAAGTGGCGTGTGAACCGTGATGAAGTCGCTTTCCCTGAATATCTCGTCCAGGTTTGTCAGCTTGACGCCCAATTCCGCCGCTTTCTCTTCGGTTATGAATGGATCATAAGCTAAGATGCGCATCCCAAAGGATCTCATTCTCGTCGAGATCTCAACGCCGATTCTTCCAAGGCCCACGACGCCCAGAGTTTTGTTGTAGACTTCGACTCCCGTGTACTTCTTTCGGTTCCACTCGCCGTTCTTAAGGGTGTTGTTGGCTTGCGGAATGTTTCTTGCCATGGAGAGCATCATGGCGATTGTGTGTTCTGCCGCTGAAATTGTGTTTCCGCCAGGGGTATTTACGACGATTATGCCTCTTTTGGTGGCAGCGTCGATATCGATGTTGTCTACGCCAACGCCCGCCCGTCCTATGACTTTCAGTTTGTCTGCGGCAGCGATCACGTCGGCCGTCACCTTGGTGCCGCTCCGTATCGCCAAGGCATCGTAATCTTTAATCTTCTCGATGAGTTCTTCTGGTGAGAGGTTGGTTATTACGTCGACCTCGGCCTCCGTCTCCAATTTCTTGACGCCCACTTCTGATAGGGGGTCGCTTACAAGGACTTTCATGACGATTCTCCTCCATTGGCGTACAAAGATGTACAAGCATTTTACCTTTTCGACGAGGCGAGAGGAGACAAAAGAGCAGAAACGCGGAACAAGAGACGAAACTATAGTCGAGAACCAACTAGATTGGACTAATTGGTCCTCGCCAGAATGATGTTTAACGGTACGAATAGGCCAGTGCCTTCAACCCATGCTCATGCTTTCGTGGAAACTGATGTCACCAGTTCCATGAATGCTGATGTCGCCTCCAGATCCTTCTATTTCAATGTCGGTCCCGCCAAGCCAGTCTC
>CAZXBV010000190.1:0-3354 GCA_964639155.1 uncultured Methanotrichaceae archaeon | reverse complement strand
ATTTGGCCTTCTTCATCACTCGGTTTTGGATTGCGGGACAGCCTCACTTAAACTCTGCAATTCTTCCATATTTGGCCCGTTCTTTGGCCCTTTGTGGTTAGAGAACCAATTAGATGAAACTAATTGGTCCTCGAAAGATTAGTGCTTAACGATAGGGATAGGCCAAAATATCGAACTCGCGAGAGTCTGACACTTGTCTGAAAGGTATCGTCAAACACTATAGCTACCAACGTCGCGTGTGAGCCTCTGGCTCGTGGGATTTTGTCTGCAACTTGTCTGGAACACTTGTCCGGAAAGCATCTTCAACCGCTTTATTGGCCTGACCTCGAACCTGCGCGTTTCTTCTCAAGCCTTGTCAAGGTGGCCGAGACCAAAAGGGGCAGATTGATGGTGGCGTCACCATAGACGGTCACCTGTTTTGCGTCAGGCGATATCTTTCCCCAAGAGACCGCCTCAGACAGGGTGGCTCCTGAAAGGCCGCCGGGCTCTGGATGATCAGTGGTAATCTGGATTGCAAGGTCGAAGCTGTTGGGCGTGACCAACATCGACTGTAGTGCAAAGTTCTTGGGAACGCCGCCACCGATCATCATTATTCCTGCCCGCTTTGTCCCATAACATATCTCCACCAGCTCGTCAAGGTCGCCAAAAGCATCCACAGAAAGTTTCCCAGACTGCCTCCTAAGCCAAGCCTGGAGCCCTATCATGGAGTCTGAAAGGGCTGGGCAGAACACGGGAATGTCGCAGTCAAAGGCTGATCTCAAGATGGATTTTGGATCCTCAAGTTGTGATCCCAATATCCTGAGAAACTCGGTCCCGGTGAAGGGGCCCGGTCCTTCTGGCAGGATATTTTGGAGAAGCTCTTCGAACTTGATGAAGTCATCATCTCCCACGTAGACGTCGTATATCCTGCTCATGCCTTCGTCTCTCAGATCGGCATCAGAAACTTCTGGGTCGCCCATCATGTGATGGCTAAAGCACTCGATAATGTCGTGAACCAGATTGGCACCAGTCGTTACGAGAACGTCAATGTACCCTTTCCTGATCAGGCCAGAAACTACGTTTCTCATGCCCGCAGGCACCATCGCGCCAGCCAAGGTGAAAAATTTGGTATATTCCCCAGACAACATCTCTTCGTATATATTTGCGGCCACAGAGAGCCTTCTTGCCCCAAAGCCACAGTGCTCCATCAACGTGACCAGTTGGTCGGTTTCCATCCTCGGTTCGATCTCCATCTGATGTATATGATCCATCGATTCACCCGAATAATCTTGTTTTGGTCCAATTTTGATGAAAAACATCTTTATGCGGTCGCTGCAATGCGAATATAGATTCTCATAAACCTTTTATACCAGTACCTTGTGTTTAGCTCTTACGGCTAACGGAGGTAAGAAATGAGCGGCGAAGCGGTGGAATACTATATTCCCATTATTATGTTCTTGATAATTGGGGCGATTGTGCCGATAGGTGCCCTGATTGCCGTGAAGATCATATCACCTCTGAATCCAACCTTCCGGAAGCAATCGACTTATGAAGGCGGTCTAAGTCCAATACGTGATGCGTTGATCCAATACAACGTTCAATATTATCTTTTTGCGATCGTCTTCGTAATCTTTGATGTTGAGGTTCTATTTCTCTATCCTTGGATCTACATCTACGCTTCCGAAGCCATTCCCACATTGGGAGGGGTGAGCATAGCAGTTATAGACATGCTGATCTTCATAGTCGTGTTGTTGATCGGGTTGCTCTATGCCATTAAGAAGGAGGCGTTGCGTTGGGTATAAGCGATGTCATACCGATACCTGTCGCGATAGATGAGGAGCTGGAGAAGTGGACAATCTGGGGTAGACCTCTAACTGACGTCTGGTTCACTACCACTGAGAAGATCCACGAGATCATCGATATGGGGCCTATCAAGAACGTCCTTAATTGGGGTAGGAAGAATTCACTCTGGTTTTTGATGCAGCCAATGGGGTGCTGTGGTGTGGAGATGCTGGTCTTCGGCTGTCCACCTTACGATTGTGATCGGTTCGGCATCTTCCCTCGTGGCACTCCGAGACAGGCTGACGTAATGATCATCAGCGGATACATCACCAGGAAGTATCTGCCCGCGATCAAGAACCTTTGGGAACAGATGACGGAGCCAAAATGGGTCATGTCAATAGGCGAATGTGCCATATCTGGTGGACCCTTCTACGACTCCTACAATATCATAAACAGTGTCAATAAGTTCTTCCCCATAGACGTCTACGTCCCAGGTTGTCCCCCTAGGCCTGAAAAGTTCATCGAAGGTTTCAGAGCGCTCCAGGAGAAGATCAAGCAACGTGAGGACCTGAGAGGCTATTAGAGGAGGATTCGTCATTGACAACTGCAAATGATGTCTTGAACGCCCTGGAGTCTGCTTTTCCGGGAGCGATTCAAGATGCTAAGGTGGAATTTGAGCGTCAACTCTGGGCAACGGTCAAGCCTGACAAGATCGTGGACGTCTGCAAGTACCTCACGAACAATTACGATTTCGACCATTACTCTGGCGCTGCAGGCGTGGACCGGATAGATGAGGGCCTCTTTGAGGTTACCGAGATGCTGGCAAGCCATGGTGCTCACCAAGTGGTGGCGCTCTTGAAGGTTCAGACTCCTCGGGACAACCCATCGGTAAAGTCCCTGACCGGACTATACTGGAACGCCAACTGGTATGAGCGCGAAATCTGGGAGATGCTGGGAATTAACTTCGAAGGCCATCCCGAACTCTATCCGCTCTTGCTCACTGACGGGCTGATGGGTGCCTGGCCATGGAGGAAGGACTTCAAGGGTTATCCTGACTACACCACCGGCGAGAGAGCCGTAGAGGTGCTCAACTCGGATGGCTATTCTGAGTACAAGATAGGCCCCATGGATGCAGAGGTCGAGGCAGGTGCTTATCCATACGAAAAACCCGAATACCCAACCTTCAGGGAACGAGAAGAGGCGGAGATAAAGACCGAGTCTGAGATGATCTTCCACATGGGGCCACAGCACGCCGTAGTTCCTGGGCCGTTCTTGTTGGACTTGCTAGTAGACGGTGAAAGAGTCAGGAAGGCGTTCTTGGACATCGGATACATCCACAAGGGTATCGAAAAGATCATGGAGAACCGGACATATATGCAGGGCATCCCCATAACCGACAGGCTCTGTTATATGGCCGCCCTCAGCAACAACGAGTCCTATTGCGGGTCTGTGGAGAGGCTCTTGGGTATCGAGGCTCCGGAGAGGGCCCAGTACATCAGGGTAATCACGCAAGAGCTATCTAGGATTCAGAGCCACCTTCTCGGCACAGCCGAGTTCTTGACTCTCATCGCAAGTGCGGTCTACAGTCCATTC
>CAZXBV010000189.1:1352-3369 GCA_964639155.1 uncultured Methanotrichaceae archaeon | reverse complement strand
CCTCAAAAAATCGCATATCTCAGCCCTTATATATTCGCGACCCCCTCGATACCGGAGGTGACCGAATGGATTCCTATCATCTCTTCCTCTTGCTTTTGGGCCTGTACATCGCCATGCTGATCGGCATAGGCATACGATCCTCGAAAGGGCAGCGATCCGTGACCGACTTTTGGCTGGCGGGCCGGGAAGTGGGCGCAGCAAACATCGGGTTTTCTGCGGCCGCATCCTGGCTTACGGCAAGCGCCCTGCTTCTCGCAACGGGCCTATTCCTCTTCATAGGCGTAGGCTCGATCTGGATATGGGTATTTCCAAATGTTGCAGGATTGCTGATACTGGCATTCCTGGTCAAAAAGCTAAGACGCGTTCCTGCCATGACCCAGCCCGAACTTCTTGAGATCAGGTACGCCCCCTTGGTCAGAGCGCCGGTGGCTCTTGCCATAACGATAACCATGACCCTCTTTGCCGTGACCGACTTCATCGGATTCAAGCTCGTCTTGGGATCTTTCTTTGGAGTTCCGCCCCTCTACGCCGTCTTGATAATGGCGGTTGCAGTCTCCATCTACGTGAGCCTTGGAGGCTTCAAGGCCGTGATCTGGACCGACATGATCCAGTTCGTCTTCCTTGCAGGCGTCGCCTTGGTGGTAGCGTTCCTGGCGTTCAAAGTCCCGATTGAAAGCGGCATCTCTTTAGGAGCTACAGCAAGTTCTCTGGGCCCTGATTGGTGGAACGTATTCATCCTCGGCGGCGTTGCAGGGGCGCTTGTTCTCCAGCTCGCCCTGCTTCCTGGATGGGTCGCAGAGCAGGACCCCTGGCAAAAGATCTGGGCTGCCCGCGACGATAAGTCCGCAAGGAATGGTTTGATCCTGGGGTCAGTGCTTCTGGGTGTGATCTACCTTGCCTGTTTTTTGACCTCGATAGGGCTTCGCGCCCTGTACCCCCTTCCAGGAGGCGAGCTTGAAGCTGAAATGTTATACCTTCAGTTCATCCAAGATAGCGTTCCTGAGGCGTTCATCGCGGTTCTCGCGATAGGGTTTGCCGCAGCGTCCATGTCCTGTGCAGACACATTCGCGACCTCTGGGGCGTCTTGCATATCAAGAGACATCGTCCAAAGGTACATCAGACCCCAGGCCACCATGAAGGAGATGCTGGTCATAAACAGGGTTTTGGTCGTCGTCATGATCGCAATCTCGGCCGCGATAGCTCTAAAGATCGAAAGCATCGTCGAGGCCGTGATCATAGCAACAGTGATCGGGACGACGTCCTATTTCTTCCCCATAATCGGCGGCCTCTTCTGGAAACGGGCCACCAAATGGGGGGCTCTTGCGGCAGTGATCATGGGCGGCGGAACCCAGATTGCGCTCATATCTTACGAAAAGTTCTGGCTAAAAGCGCCCTTGGACACGCTCTCGCCCTACCTCACAGAACACGGCGTTCTGGTAGGCCTGTCTTTGAGCGCCCTCTTCTTCGTTGGGATATCTCTTGCAACGCCAAAACCTGAGCTAACGAGGCTTGCACCCTTCTTCCCAGATGTGGGGCGAGATATTTTCGGGTCTGGTGCCCTTCGCGCAGACAGGAACGATGCGCGTTACAGAGACGTTGCTGCCATGATCGAAGAGAAGCTGATAGGTGATCGGGCTCATCTTCACCTCTACCTGAACGTTGCGCCGATCATGACTGACGGCGGCAGGATCGAAGAGAAACTCGAATGGGGCCGGTTCGTAAAGGCGCTCACGAAAGATCATTCTAGCTGGTTTGCGCTCACAGGAAACGATACTGTCTACAGGTTGTCTCAATCCGACATGCTCGCCTCGGTCAAGATAGTCCGCGGCGATCTGCTCCAGATCTGGCTTTCGGCCGAGCCGAAGCGGGATTTGATCGAAAGGCAACGAGACGAGATCTACGTCTCATGCGAAGAGATCGAAAGTACCTTGATGGACCTTGGGCTGACCTCTTCCCTCAGCCGATAATCGCAAGCGATTGAGATGGCCACAGAGACTTGAGAAAAATAGAAGATCGC
>CAZXBV010000189.1:0-1252 GCA_964639155.1 uncultured Methanotrichaceae archaeon | reverse complement strand
GATAATCGCAAGCGATTGAGATGGCCACAGAGACTTGAGAAAAATAGAAGATCGCGACGATCATGATGTCTGCGATGATTGCGATGACCACAACGGCCATTCCCTGAGGCGATATATGACGAAAATCACAGAGATCGCGGTGGTGGGCGCAGGTCCTGCAGGATCCGTCGCCGCCAAAGCCGCTGCCAAAGCTGGCGCAGAAGTGGTCTTGATCGACAGAAAGGCAGAGATAGGTTCGCCTGTGCAGTGTGGCGGATTCCTGCCCGAAGCCCACGAGCTAAGAGCGCTCCTCCCAAGAGCGCACCTTCCTGAAACCCTGATCGAAGTTCCCAAAAGGCATATCATTCACAGGACCTCGATTCAGAGGATGTACGCCCCTTCTGGAAAGTCCAAGGAGTTTCATGTCGACGGAAGGGTGATCGATCGAAGGGGTTTTGATCGCCATCTGGCAAAACTGGCAGCGAGAGCCGGAGCCGAGATCATGACCGCCACAAGAGCCCGGCTCGAAGGATCTAGAAAATCGTGCCTCGAACTTTCGGGCCACCACTCAGGCCGTCTCGAAGCAAATGTGATCGTGGGGGCAGACGGCCCAGCTTCAGGAATTGCAAGATCAGCCGGGATCGAGCTTGGCTCGGACATGGGGATCTGCATTGAGTACGAGATGGTGGACGTCGAGATCGATCCCAATGCTGCAGAGATGTATTTTGGGACGAAATCCGCGCCAGGAGGTTACGCCTGGATCATTCCCTTGGGAAACGATGCCGCAAACGTTGGCGTGGGCGTGAGAAACTCGTACCTAGATCAAGGCGAAAACTTGCGACGGATCCTGGATCGGTTCATCGAAGGCCACCCGATCGCAGGAGATATGTTGCGCAAGGGCGAAGTGGTCGCGGTGATGCGAGGCCTCGTTCCAGCAAGCGGGATGACGCCTCGGGTTTTGAGGGGAAACGTAATCCTCGCAGGAGATGCCGCAGGCCAGGTGATGGCAACTTCTGGCGGCGGAATTCCCCTCGCGATGGTGGCGGGAAGTGCTGCAGGCAATGCGGCGGCAGCATACGTCGCGAAGGGGCAGAGCCTCGATGTGTACCAGGCCGAAATCGAAAAAGCGATGGGAAAAGAGCTAGAAAACTCGGTCAGGATAAAGTATCTCGTGGAAAAGGTAATGCGAAGCGATAGGCTGATGGACGCGCTCTTCGCCATGCTTCCGTCCGATCAGATGAAGGCAACCCAAAGAGGCCAGGTTCCAGAGGCC
>CAZXBV010000188.1:0-3378 GCA_964639155.1 uncultured Methanotrichaceae archaeon | reverse complement strand
TGGCAATCTTTCGCGGCGGGTCTCGATCGGGATCGCGCCAGTTCCCGGCCCGGACTTGGGCGCCACATCCAATACCACCATACACGAAATCCGACTCGAACCCTACGAGGGGAAACTTAGAAGGTAGAGTCAGTAAATGAGGTTGCATCGAGAACTGGAGTCATGATCATGAACGAGAACCGATATCCCACCATCGAGATCGAAGGAAAGGACATACCCTGGGACCCAGCACACACCAGAAGGGTCCAGGAACATCCATGTTTCAGCGAGAAGGCCAGTCACCACTTCGGTAGGATGCACCTGGCCGTGGCACCCAAGTGCAACATCCAATGTAATTACTGCATCAGAAAATTCGATTGTGTGAACGAATGCAGGCCAGGCGTCACCAGCCAGGTTCTCACACCCCAAGAAGCCCTGGCCAGGGTGGACGAGGTTCTAGAGAAGCTCCACTACATAAAGGTGGTTGCGGTGGCAGGTCCTGGCGAACCCCTGTTTAATGAGGAGACCTTCGAGACTTTCAGGCTGGTAAAAGAGAAACATCCACATATGATGCTTTGCATAAGTTCTAACGGGCTGCTCCTTCCAGACAAGATCGATCTTTTGGAAAAGCTTGGAGTTGGCAATGTCACTGTAACCCTAAACACCGTGGACCCCGAGATCGGAGCAAAGATCTACGAGTACGTGACTTACAAGGGCAAGAAGTACACAGGGCGAGAAGCTGGCGAGATAATGCTGGACCATCAGCTAAGAGGCATAGAAGAAGCGGTCAAGAGAAAGATGGTTGTGAAGGTAAACACCGTTTTCATTCCCACCATAAACGATCATCACGTTATGGAAGTTGCCAAGACCATCAAAAAGATGGGAGTTTACGTCCAGAACCTGATGCCTCTGATACCCCAGTACAGGTTCGTCCACCTCAGTTCGCCCACCCCTGTGGAGATGATGAACGTCCAAGACGATCTGAGTGAGGTCATGAGGCAGATGACGCATTGCAGACATTGTCGTTCAGACGCCATCGGCATATTGGGGCACGATGTTCAGGAGTGCTTCGACAAGATGGAGCAGGAAAAAGAGTTTTCGGGTCTCAGAGGAAAACCAAAACTGCTCTGATCCCAACATTTCTCTGATCGTATGTGTTTAGCACCCGTCAATCGGCATCATTAAACTCATTTTGTGATGGATCGTGCTACTTGTTCCAAAGCCACCAGCAGCGCCGATCTGGCAGTCTTCGGCAGCGGGTCTCGGCCGGGATCGTGCCGATGTTCGGCCCGGACTCCTGCACCACCTCCAGAATTTGGGCAGAAGGGACACGGAGTCCTGGAGGATGAGCGCCAGGCCCCCGGACTTCCCCGCAACTTGCGACGTGCCCGTCGCCTGCGCACAACGAGATTGCGGCCTGGTATTCGGCCAAGTCTGGTCCAGCAGACCAGCGGCGAGAGCGGCGCCACCCTCGCAGGCGCAAACGCCCATTGAAAGCAAAGGCGTTACTATGAAAGACGTGTAGAATCAAAAATAATTAAAAACAAAAAAGCAAGGGAAGAGATGTTTTAGATCAACGCTCGACGACTCACCCTTGCAAAAACATTGAGGCATGCAAGGTGCTGCCGCCGTTCGACTTAAAAGAGGGGTTATATATGGTCGGCACAAGTCAACCTATATATTTAATACAAATACTACATTTAAAGTTGTTTTATGGGCGAAAGATATTTACCGTAATAATGTTGATATAGATTCATGTTAAAAAGAAGTGTGAATGGCCCAATAATCTCTTTTGTCACCCTTATACTTATCGTTTTGCTCACCCTTCCGGTGGGCATTTCTGATACAAAAAGCTCTGAAAACATCGCCAAGACACTACCACGCATATCATCGATAGATGTCTCCGCGGATTTTGATACTTACGAGATGGCAGTGTCTGATATCCCCCTCCCACCTCCTGGCATAATGCCAGTTGTAGTCCTCCAAGGTTCTCCTTACGAGATGGGATATCAATATGCACTTCAGCAAAAAGAGTACATTGCCATCGTAAGGGACGCCGCCTGGGCTAGCGCCCTTGCGGAAGGCTCTCACCAGGAGATACTGGATAACTGCTCAATATACTATAATTACATCACAACGGAGCTGCCGGATTTCGATTTCATCTCTTTTTTTTGTGGGATCTCGGATTCCATGACCGATCAAGGGACACCGTTCTTCCCAGAGGACTGTATAGTGATGCTCCATTGGGGTGGACGAAAAGGGCCGCAACCACCCGATCATTGCACTGCTTTCGCGGCCTGTGGAAACGCCACGGTTGGAGGAGCGATCGCGGCGGTGAACTTCGATTATTATCAAGTACCTTCTAACTCATACTCAGCCGTTTTGGCGTTGTACCCGGAATCGGGATATTCGTGCATCGTCCCCTCAGGTATAGGCCGCACTGGCAGCAACTGCGCCTTCAACCAATTGGGTTTGACCTATATCATGACTTCCGGAGCCATGAAGGGCCCTGGAGACGCCGGTCAGGGTCTGACCGGATTTTTGATACTTCCCTATGTGGGAATGACATGCAAATCGGTTCCTGAGGCAGCAGACTTCCTCATCAACTCGACTAGGATGTTCGGCTTGATCCATCTTCTGATGGACTCAGAGGGCAACGTCTCCGTGCTTGAGACCACTAGGGCTAGGTATGGAATCAGACATCCTGGTGATAACAACGAGTCCGATTATGTGGTGGTGACCAATCACTACCTCAATCCTGCGATGAAGCCGTCTCAGCCCATATGGAATCCGTTGGAGTATTATCCCTCCAGCTACTATCGCTACATCACAACGGAGAAGATCATCCATGAAAACTCTGGAAATGTCAGTTTTCAGACGGCTGTAGAGATACAGTCCAAGCTCGACTGGTGGGATGGAAAAGAATGGCATCTGATGGACCCTTGGAGCACCAATACTATCAACCGTTTCCGTCCATATGTGGCAACCATTTACTCCGCCATAGCGATGCCGTCTGACGGCGTGGTATCCATCTGCACTGGCAATCCTGGCATGCCCTACTGGGGCACCTTATCAAGCGACCAGGCCGGCGTATATGTCAACCTGACCGTAGGGGAGACGCCCGAGGACCTCGTCTTCGCCCTCTTAGACGATGCCAAATCCACGATGTGGGATACTGTCCGCGTAATGGGCATGCATCCGCCAAAGGAGGCTGCCGATCTATGGGGCAGGACCGAAGACGCCTACTGGGAAGGTGTATGGTGGCTTGATCGTGCGTTCCTTACGCAGAACAGAACTGCAAAGGCTACCGCCTGGGGAGAATCAGCAACAAAATTCGTCGAGGTCATCGCTCGCTCGAAGGAGATACAGGCTATCTGCCAAGAGAGTATGAATGTATAA
>CAZXBV010000187.1:0-3408 GCA_964639155.1 uncultured Methanotrichaceae archaeon | reverse complement strand
ACGAAACTGCGGCAGCCATGGGGGCTGTGAACACGGTGGCTTTCTGTGACGAGATCAGGGGGTACAACACCGACGGGATCGGGGCGCAAAGGGCCTTGGAAGATGCAGGAGCCAAAATATCAGATACCCGCGTTCTGATCATCGGCGCAGGTGGCGCTGCCAAGTCAATCGCCTACCAGCTTGCTCAAAGCGGAGGGTTGGTGACGATCGCAAACCGGGACGAAAAGAAAGCCCGCAAACTAGCCCAGAGGGTTGGTGGCCAGGGATTCGGCCTTAATGATCTCGAACGGCAAGTCTCAGAGGCCCAGATGCTGATCAACGCAACCTCGGTCGGCATGAAAGACGGTGATCCTCGCCTCGTCGATCCAAGCTTTTTGAGGCGAGATCAATTTGTCTTCGACGTGGTTTACAACAGAAAGACCGAGCTTCTCAAAGATGCCGACGAGATCGGCGCAAAGACCCTTGATGGCGCGTCCATGTTGGTGCATCAGGGAGCTTGCGCCATCGAGATATGGACGGGCCTTAAAGCGCCGACACGAGTGATGGAAAACGCTCTTAGAAAGGAGCTGAAAAATAGATGATTTTGCCATCAGAGACGAGTATGCTGGTAATTGGGGGTACCGGCGGGACCGGAAGCTGGTTTGCCCGTTACTTCAAAGGTTGCGGGTTTCAAGTCTCGGTCTGGGGCCCTGGCAAAAAGGTCGAGGTTGCAGAGAAGATGAACGTTCAGTTCGCATCAGATCTCAACAAGGCAGTAGAAGAAAGCGACGTGGTTCTCTTGAGCGTTCCCATCAAGAAAACCGTCGAAGTAATACGAGATGTTGCTCCAAAGATGCGTCCTGGAAGTCTACTTATGGACGTCACATCGCTCAAGTCCGAGCCGATGGAAGCCATGATGAGGTATGCTGCCGCAGGAGTTGAGGTTCTTGGAACTCATCCAATGTTTGGCCCCACCATGCCAACGATCAAAGGCCAGACCGTCATTCTGGTTCCAGGTCCAAAAAGGTGTGAAAAATGGCTTTCCATCATGGAGACGATGTTTCGACGTGATGGAGCTAACGTCGAAGTGTTGGACGCAGAAAAACACGACGAGATAATGGCGGTGGTCCAGGCTTTGACCCATTTCGCCTACATATCGGTAGGCGCTGCGCTCAACTCTCTTGATTTTGACGTGGCCCATTCAAGGAGGTTCATGAGCCCTGTATACGAGATCATGATAGATTTCGTGGGAAGGATACTGGCCCAAAGCCCTGAGCTTTATGCCAGCATCCAAGAGAACCCCAAGGCCAAGATGGTGAGGGATGCTTACATCGAGGAATGCGTAAAGCTTGCAAAGCGCGCTGACGAGGGCGACGTGGAAGGGTTCATGGAGATCATGAAGGATGCAGCAGAACATTTCCAAGAAAGAGACCAGGCTCTGGTCCGATCTGATCGTCTGATCAAACTCTGGATCGAAAATCGGATGGAAGATGTCTGATGGACCGATCTGGGGGCGGATTCTGCCTTGAGTTTCAAATATGTGCTAAAAACAGATATCAAGCAAGATCATACATATATTAAAATAATTGGAGTGCTGGCCATGGTTGGCCAGCTCGATGATTCGGTCAAAATCGTTTTTGTTACTCGATCAACTCCAAAAGTTCCATGCTCTGTTCGTCACCTAAACTAAGCTCAGTCGCCTTGATGCCTCGTTCTATGATCCAGAACTGTTTGGCTGCACTTACTGTGCATTCTGGGTTGTGGACGTCTGTTGCCGTCGCAAAGAATAGGTACTTTCCACTGTAGAAGTTGTCGAGTATCTTGAAGTCGGCAGGAAGAGATACGTAGGTGTCACCAGGATAGATGTCAGGGGCAAACGTCCCTATGATGTGAGTTTCTGGCGTTGGGTCGACGTAGCCATATGATATCGCTATCCGTCCCATCTCGTCTTGGTTGTTTGTCACCAACACCCTATAGACGAGATTGTCGCCATAGCTGTAGACGTTCTTGTCGGTCAGAACCAAAACGTCCAAGCAAGGTTCAGGACAACCTGCACAATCCACCTCGAATATCCCCAGAGAGCTCCATTCACAAACCCTTCCATAGACGGTCAGCTCGACAAATCCGCTATCTCCAGCACAGACAGGTTCAATCACGGTGCAGTACGCATTTTCTGCTGCGTCATAGGCAAGGTCGTATCTCTTGCTAGTTCCGTCAGGGCACTTCACGAACATCCAGGCCTCGGTGTAGCCTGCGCGGTATGGTATGATCTGGCCACTTCTACCCTTCAGCTGAACGCAGACATCGAGACGGTTACCATCGCAGCTAGGTTCACCTGCAACTTCGAAGGTGCAGCTGATGGCTCCGGTTATGTCTTCCAATATAGGTTCGAGAGTGGCTCCAGACCTTATCAGATAGAACTTGCCACCGGTATCAAAGGCCATCTTCTCCATGGATTCATCGTCAGGCCCCACCACATAGACCTTGATACCGCTTGATGCCAGTGCCGAGATGATGCCTCCAAGGGTATTTCCTTCCTGGTTGCAACATTGTCCATCCGGATGTGGATATGCGTCGCTTATCAAGACCACGATCTTGGTTGCGTCCCCACCTCTCCATTTCTGGTCGGTGACTGTGTGCCTCATGGCGGCGAGAACAGATTCAGGTTCGTCAGAACCGCCCGACGCGCTTAAGGTGTTGAGCCAGGACTTGAAAGTGGCACTGCTGGCGGTCAGTGTGCCACTGTTGTAGACCTTGTACGGAAAGTCCCCAGAAGATCCGCACGAAGTCTCCTTGCAGACGACGGGAAAGTCCTTGAACTCGGTCAAGCCCAACCTGTAGTCTATGCCTGATGCCGCCAGGTTGTCTGCGAAGCTCTTGGATATGGTCGTCATATCGTTTATCTCATCGCCCATGCTCCCTGTTGTGTCAAAGACGAAGACTATGTCTGCTTTCTTTGCTGATACACAGTCCAAGTATCTTTGAAGCTCTTGACATATGTCAGTAGGCGCTGCAGTCAACGACTCCAGTGTCGTGACCGCCAAGAAGGTCCTTTCCGACACCTTCATAGGCGTTTCCACCAATTCTGGAGGTGGTTGTGACACTGCCAACGGAACAATTAAAGTCAGCAGCATCGCTGTCATCATTAAAACAACAAATTTTCGTCTCATATCGAGTCCCCACTATCCAACTGTCGGCCAAATGCCGTTAGCACTATGCTAGGTGCTAACTTGATAAATCTTTTTCCCTATTCTAATGTGCTATCTAAGAGCTGGTTTCTCATGAAAATGTCCACAATATGACGTCATAACATAGCGATTTTCATGCTTTGGGGATGAGTCTACGAATCATGGGCGTTTGAGGCCATTGGTGGCGATTCTTTTGCCGAGATGTTTGATCTGCAAAAACCAGCATGCTGCGGTATTTCGA
>CAZXBV010000186.1:0-3415 GCA_964639155.1 uncultured Methanotrichaceae archaeon | reverse complement strand
CATCGTTAGATCGAATCTCAGGAAGAAAATGCCACGTTATCTAAGCTGCAAGATGGCCCTTCAGACCTCTGCTCGTTGAGTGGCCCAGTCTTGACACAAAAGACCTGCCTGTTTCACTACCGTTTCTGTAGCATCGTTCTGTTTTTCTGGGGGGTAGCCATGTTTGCGCAGCAAACGCTTGACCACGATTCGCATCTTTGCTTGAGCGTCCTTCCTTATGGTCCAGTCGACAGCGGCGTTCTTGCGGAGGGCGTTCACAAGTTCTTGGGCAATAGAGCGCAGTTTTTCATCGCCTAGGACCTCGATCGCCTCTTCGTTGCTTTCAAGGGCGTCGTAGAATGCGAGTTCCTCGTCTGTAAGCCCCAGATCTTCTCCTCGTCGGGACGATTCTTTGATGTTCTTGGCAAGTTTGATCAGTTCGTTTATGACCTCGACCGAGTCGATGGAACGGTTGTGGTATCTGTTGATGGTCATCTCTAGCATCTGCGCAAAAGACCGGGCTTCGACCAAGTTCTTCTTGGATCGAACGTTAATCTCGTCATTGATTAGCCTTCGCAAGAGTTCTAAGGCCACGTTCTTGTGTGGCAGTCTTCGAACTTCTGCCAAGAACTCGTCTGATAGGATGGATATATCTGGGCTCTTGATGCCTGCAGCAGAGAGTATGTCTACGACTTCGTCAGATACCATCGCCTTTGAGACGAGCTGTTTGATGGCCGAATCTATGTCTTCTCGACTCGTTCCATCTGCCGACCTTGTTATCTTCAACATCGAGGATTTGACCGCCTGGAAGAAGGCCACGTCTTCCCTGATGGTCAATGCGTTTTCGCTGGATACTGCCAAGGCGAAGGCTTGAGAAAGTTCGTTTACTGATTTCAAGAACCGTTTCTTTCCGTCTTCTAGATCCAAGATGTGGTTCATCGCAGCAGAGATCAAGTTGAGGCGTTCGGCGGGTGTGCCGGTGTAGAACTTGCGCCAATCAAACCCGTGGAACATGTCCGAGACGATCTCGTATTTTTCCAACATGACCGCCACCGCTTCTTCTTGTGGAATTCCTGCATGGCGGCGATCGCCTTCGGTATAGTCCATGAGCGCTTTTTTCAGGTCGGCTGCGATTCCTATGTAGTCTACTACCAGACCGCCTGGTTTGTCTTTGAAGACGCGGTTCACCCTCGCGATGGCTTGCATCAGGCCGTGGCCTCTCATGGGTTTATCGACGTACATGTTGTGGAGGCAAGGTGCATCGAATCCGGTGAGCCACATGTCTCTTACGATGACCAGTTTCATGGGGTCGTTGGGATCTTTGAACCGGTCTGCTAACTCGCCCCTCAGTTTTTTGTTCCGGATGTGAGGTTGCCACTCTTCGTCGTCGGAGGCCGAGCCGGTCATGACAACTTTGATCGTTCCTTTCGTGTCGTCTTCGTCGTGCCATTCTGGCCGGAGTTTGATTATCTCGTTGTAGAGGTTGACACAGATTCGGCGGCTCATGCAGACGATCATCGCTTTGCCCACCATTGCTTCTTGCATTGCTTCTTGTCTGCGCTCGAAGTGTTCCACGATGTCTTTTGCGACTTTGGCGACCCGTTTTTCTGAACCCACCACCGCTTCGAGGCGGGCCCATCTGCTTTTCAGTTTTTCTTTTTCGGTGAGTTCTTCGCCTTCTGTGACCTCTTCAAAGTCGGGATCGATCTTGGGTCGCTCTTCCTCTTTGAGGTCGAGCTTTGCGAGACGCGCTTCGTAGTAGATTGGGACTGTGGCTTTGTCTTCCACGGCGCGCTGGATATCGTAGATGTCGATGTAATCGCCGAAGATTTCTGGCGTGTTTCTGTCGGCAGACTCGATCGGGGTGCCGGTGAATCCGACGAAGGAAGCGTTAGGTAGGGCATCTCTTAGGTGTTTAGCAAATCCGTAGGTGATGTAAGCTTCTTCTTGTCGTTTGACCACCTTTGCTTTGAGACCGTAATGGCTGCGATGAGCTTCGTCGGCGATGACCACGATGTTTTGGCGGTCTGAGAGTCGGGGGTAACGATCGCCCTTCTCGTCAGGAGTGAATTTCTGGAGGGTGGTGAAGACCACGCCGCCTGAAGCCACTTTGAGTTTTCGGCGCAGGTCATCTCTGTTCTCGGCTTGGACCGGTTTTTGTCTGAGCAGGTCTTTACATATGGCGAAGGTGTCGAAAAGTTGGTCGTCAAGGTCGTTTCGGTCGTTGATCACGAGCAGAGTGGGGTTGGCCATCGCAGGATGTTGGGCGATCTTGCCTGCGTAGAACGCCATCGATAGGCTTTTGCCGCTGCCTTGTGTGTGCCAGATCACTCCGATCTTTCGGTCGCCTTGGCTGGACGACGCGCGGACGGTCTCTTCCACCACCTTGTTTACGGCGTGGTACTGGTGGTAGCCTGCCATCTTCTTTACGATGTGTTTGTCGTTTTTCTCGAAGATCGTGAAGTATCTGACGAGGTCGAGGAACCGGGCCGGCTCGAAGATGCCTTTGATCAGGATTTCCATTTGGGGCGTTGTAAGTTGCGTTATCTCTTTGCCGTCGATCGTTCTCCAGGGCATGAACCATTCCCAGTTGGCGGTAAGGGCACCGGCGCGGGCTTCCATGTAATCTGATATGACGAGTGCTTCGTTGTAATGGAAAAGGGAAGGGATCTCGGTTTTGTAGGTTTGAAGCTGGTTGTAGGCTCGTTTCAGGGTGGCTTCTTCGTCTGCAGGGTTTTTGAGTTCGATGACGCCTAAGGGAAGGCCGTTTACGAAGATCACGATGTCTGGGCGGCGGTTGTTCTTGCCCTCGATTACGGTGAATTGGTTGACCACGAGCCAGTCGTTGTTTCTTGGATTTTCGAAGTCTACCAGCTTTGCGGTGTCGTGAATTATCCGCCCTTGCCTCAGCTCCTCTCTTTTCCCTTCTCCCTCTCCTTCCCCTTGCCCTCGACCTCGCCCTTTTTGCCGGTAATCTACGTTGACGCCTTCGACGAGTTGTTTATGAAACTGGAGGTTGTTTTCTTCCACCAATGGGCTTTGGGTGCGGGTGACTTTGCGGAATGCCTCATTGAGCGCTTCAGTTGGGATGTGGGTGTTTATCCGGGCGAGGGACTGTTGCAGTCTCTCGGTCAGGACAACCTGGTCGTAGGATGTGCGCTCTTGTTGGGGCTCGCCTGGCGCTATGTCGGGGCCGTAGAGGTGATTGTAGCCCAGCTCGGAAAAGTAGGATATGGCGATCTCTTCGACTTCGTCTTCGGTGATGGCAAGGCGGCTCATGCGCTTTGCCTCTGATTTTTCAGCCTCGTTGGTATCGTTTCTGTTTTGATCAAGCACTTCACCTCTAGCGAGCCTCTCTGCAAACTTATCTGCAGATCCTCTCTGCCAACCTCTATGCAGCCGTTTTGGCAGTTCCCACGAAATAACTTTCGGCTTC
>CAZXBV010000185.1:0-3417 GCA_964639155.1 uncultured Methanotrichaceae archaeon | reverse complement strand
AACCACCTTTGAGGTGGTTCCCGTTGTCAAAGCTTAAGGAAGGGCTCCGGCGAGGATGTGGTCGATTTCTTCGTCCGTTTCGACAGAACAAACCTCAAACCCTTGTGTGTTTGAGATTTGTCCGAAAGGTATCATTAAGCATTATAGTCTCAGATGCTGACACTGGCAATAGGTCCTTGTTTTTGCACAAGATCCCAGGGTCGCAGAAGACTGAATCTGAGAAGACTGAAGTTACAGAAGAGACGAAAAGGGGATCTACTAAGTCCCACGTCCTTTCTCGCATGAGAAACTTTGTGGTGGTGGGAAACGTGGCTACCACGTCTCCAGACTTCTCTCTTGAAGATATTCCTGGCACCTCAGGCAGGCTGGACATCCTTTGCAGGTGCATCAACTCCGCCTTCGTCCTATCGCATGGGATTAGGAAGGACGTTCGAATATTCCTAGTTCTCTGCGGCGGCGATACGCCGAAGACCTTATGCCTGAGAGGACAGGATCTTCGTCACCTCAACCCTGATGAAAGGACGACAGCGGCTCTGATGAAGAAGGCCCTGGCCTTGGATGCAACGGAGCGGTGGCAAAGATCCACTCCAGGAATATTCGTCCGCCAGGGAAGTCTTAAGGATCTCTCGATTCTGAGGGACTGCACGATCTATTATTTAAGAGAGGACGGCCCCGACGTCAGGGAACAGGAATTGAACCCAGACCGAGATGCGACCTTCTTCTTGGGCGACCACATGGGCGTTCGAGAAGAAGACGAAACGCTTCTCGAAGAGCTGGGTACAAAGGTGGTATCCGTGGGGCCGCGAAGCCTCCATGCCGATCACTGTATAGTGCTGATAAACAACGAACTTGATAGAAGAGAAGCGTCGCTATGAGCGAAAAGATCGAAACGAATTTGGCAGAGGTTGCAACGACCGCAAGAAAGATCCTCGAGCTTGGCCCCATCTGTGACAGCTGTCTTGGCCGTCAGTTTGCCATGCTCTCGACAGGCCTTTCCAACTCAGAAAGAGGCAAGGCCATCAAGATCTTTCTGGCCATGGCTGGATCCATAGACGGTGGACAAACCTTGCTAGAAGAGCTTGCTCCAAGCTCCAAGAACGCAAGGATGTCCCTTGGCAAGGGCGAGCCAGAAACGTGTTGGGTCTGTCTTGGCGAGATGGAGCCAGAAAGGCTGGACCGATGGGCCGAGATGGCGATCAGGGAGACGAGATATTTTCAGCACGAGACTTTTCTCGTGGGAACGAAGATGAGTGGTCTTCTGGCCGAGAACGAAGAGATCCTCCTGACTGACGGTGGCTCCAAACACGCAGAACCGATGAAATCCGAGATGAATCGGGAGGTCGGAAAGAGGATTGCAGAGAAGACCGGAAAAGATGTGGCATTCGATTCACCCCACGTTCTTTCCATTCTCAACTTGGCAGAAGAGTCGATCGAACTTCAGGTCGTGTCCCTCTACATATTGGGAAGATACAGGAAACTGGTGCGAGGTTTTCCTCAGACTCGATGGCCCTGTCGCGATTGTGGTGGCAGCGGATGCGAGGCGTGCAACTACACCGGTCGAAGGTATCAAGAGTCGGTAGACGAGCTGATACGAGATCCGATAATCGAGGCCACCAGATGTGAAGATACCGTATTTCACGGTTCAGGCAGGGAAGACATAGACGCGAGGATGCTGGGAACTGGAAGGCCCTTCGTGGTCGAGGCGGTCTCACCCGCGATAAGAGAAGTGGACCTGCCCAAACTGCAAGAAGAGATCAACCGGAGAGCTGCGGGAAAGGTGGAACTTTTAGATCTAGTTATCACCAAAAAAGGCACAGTAGAGCACCTGAAGAAAGCCGAGCTGGACAAAACTTACACCATGCAGGTGGATTTTGGCCAGGAAATCCCAGAAGAAAAGCTTAAATCGGTTCTGAGTGGATTGGTAGGTTTGATCGAACAGCGCACCCCAAATCGCGTCTCTCACAGGAGAGCCGACAAAGTCCGGACAAAAGAGGTTTATAGTGTCAGGCTAGACGAAGTTGCTGGAAAACGCGCTAGGATTACCATAGAAGGATCCAGTGGCCTGTACGTAAAAGAGCTGATATCTGGGGATGAAGGAAGGACGAATCCCAGTCTGGCGGGGCTCTTGAGTTTGGACGCGAAAGTAGCAGAGCTGGACGTAATAAAGGTAGGTGGAAAGGCAGATGCCAACATCACACGGAATACAGAGACGGACCAGAGATAAATTGAGCAAGTCGGTCAGGGCCCGAGGGATATCCCCAGTGAGCAGAGCAATCCAGGATTTCGACGAAGGTCAGATGGTTCACATAATTCTGGACCCCAGCATACACAAAGGTATGCCAAACCCCAAGTTTCATGGGAAGACCGGCAAAGTTGCAGGAAAGCGAGGCAGAGCTTTCTTGTTGAAAGTGAGGGACGGAAACGCCATGAAGACGGTTATAGCCCTCCCTGAACATCTGAAGCCCCAGAATTGAGATGATAGTCAAAAAGATTTTGAGCGAAGAATTGCTCGCTCTTGCCGAAGTCAAAGAGGTCCTAGAAGAGATCCGGCTCAGGAGGGTGGACGAACCCGAAGAGCTGGGCTACGAGCTGAGACGAGCGATTAAGCACGCAGACATCTTTGCTCACAACTCTGCCGAGGAGAACCGGAGCATGGTAGAAGATCTTCTCGAACTTGAGAAGATCTCTCCAGAGATTGCAACCAAGATCGCTGACGTTCGGCCCATAACCCGGGACGAACTCAGAGCCGTATATGCAAAGGAACGGTTCACCCTGGTGGACGAGGACCTCGATGCCATACTGGACATCGTGATTAAAAATAAGTAACGTGGGGAGGAATGGCCTTGGGCAACAGATCTTCGCGAAGAGAAGAGGTAGCTTGGATTCTCGACTACTTGCCTTACGGGCACGTTTCCGATGCCAGGGGCAGTTATCAGAAAAAACCCTTGGTCCAAGCGATAGGCGAAAGAGATTTCGTCATAATGGAGCTGATCCCAAAAGTGGATGCTACGCCGGAGATCGGCGTCAGAGTCCGGATAAGTGGCAAGGATCGAGACGTCATTGACCGGGTCAACCGTCGCATCGGTTATGAGGATCTATCTCACGGTGCCCAGGTCGAACTCCCTTACGCGCTCCAGCAGCTGGTTTTACAGAACGAAGCAAGATACATTCGTTTTTTCAATGAGGCAGGACCTTTGACCACAAGGATGCACGCCCTGGAGCTTCTGCCAGGTATTGGCAAGAAGCTTATGTGGTCTATCTTGAACGAGCGGAAGAAAGGGGCTTTCAAGAGCTTTAAGAACCTCTCTGAGAGGGTCAAGGGCCTTTACAATCCAGAGAAACTGATCGCCAACAGGATCGAAGACGAGCTGAGTGACACCACGATCAAGTACAGGGTTTTCACGACAGAGTCTCGAA
>CAZXBV010000184.1:0-3430 GCA_964639155.1 uncultured Methanotrichaceae archaeon | reverse complement strand
ACCCCTGCCTCTTCCAGTTTCAGTGTAGATTCCAGCTTATCGGCGCAGATTCTGGTCACCTCTGGCGAGCAGCCCAAGTTGGCGGTGGGACCTTCGAGCAACTCCAGAAATTGGGGTAGAAGCTCGTCTGGCGCGATAACCAAACCTGCGCCTGCATCTGTTTCTGCCAGAACCTCGCCGAAATCGACTTCATCCTTCATGAAGATAGGGCTGCCAAACTCCATCTTGGGCCCTGCGGTGGGATAGATCACCTCGTGACCGAGACGCAGGAAACTTGCGGCAAGGATCGAGAGCATGGCCTTTCCTTCTACCTGATAAGTTCCTGGAAGGCCTGTCGCCACCGCATACTCAGCAATCAGTATCTTCATCGTCGTAGCAGCGCTAATACTGTCTTGCCACCAGAACGCACTTGTCTGTCTTGGCGCCGCAGATCAGACACTCGCCCTCGAACGTTTCACTCGAATTCCAGGGCTCGCCCAACATCGCGGCTCCAATTTCGTCTTCTAGCCGATGGCCACAATCTTCAGAGCCACACCAGCCCATCCTGGCAACTCCGACTTGAGTCTGCTCTTTTGCTTCCTCTATTGAGCTGCAGTCCTTGATCTTGCTTTCCATGAACTCTTGGGCCTTATCCCGCATGGCGTTGTGGAGATCTTCTGCCTCTTTGAAGATCGAATCGAGAAGCTCTTCCATCGGCACCGTCAGCTTTTTTCCGTCCCTGCGCGCAAGAACCACGACGCCTTGCTTGATGTCGCGCGGTCCAATCTCGATCCTGAATGGAACGCCCTTTAGCTCCCACTTGTAGAACTTGGCCCCCGGCCTCTCGTCGCTCTCGTCCACTTTGACCCTTATTCCGGCCGCAGCAAGCTTTTTCTGAATTTCGCTGCAAACCTCCAGTGTCTTTTCCTTCTCCTTGAAAAGAATGGGGACGATGATCACCTGGACTGGAGCAACCGACCAGGGGAGAACGAGACCCTTGTCATCTCCATGAATGGCAACGAGGGCCGCTATACACCTTTCTGAGACGCCGTAACAGGTCTGGTTCACGTAATCTTGTTCTCCATCCATGTTCTCGTAGGTTATGTCGTAAGTGGTGGCAAAATTGGTCCCAAGGAGGTGGGCGGTCCCTATCTGAAGCGTCCTTCCGTCCGGCATGATCGAGTCTAGAGCGATGGAGTAGTCTGACCCTGGGAACTTGTCCCAAGAAGGCCTTTTTACGAAGAGGAAGGGAATGGCAAGCTTCTGATAGAACTTGGCGTAGATCCTCAGAGCCTCTTCCACCTGTTCTGCAGCTTCTTCCCAGGTGGCGTGGGCTGTGTGAGCTTCCTTAAAAGAAGATATCTCTCTTAGCCTGATCAAGGGTCTTGTGTGCTTGGTTTCGTATCGGAAGGTGTTTACTATCTGGTAGATCTTTAGGGGAAGGTCAGCATGACTCCTGATCCATAGCTTGAACATGGGATATATTGCAGTCTCGCTGGTGGGTCTCAAGGCCAGCTTGATGTCGAGAGGCGATGTGCCTCCGTGAGTTACCCAGTAAACCTCGTCTTCAAAGCCCTTGATGTGTTCGGCTTCTTTCATGAACTCAGTCTCTGGTATGAGCAAAGGAAACTGGGTCTCCTGATGATCGACGTCCAGAAGCTCTCTCATCTGGTCGTAAACGTTCCTTTTCAGGGCAAAACCGAACGGATACCAGACGCTCATCCCTTTGACAGGATATCGAACGTCGATCAGCTCTCCAGTCTTTAAGAGTTCGTGATACCATTCGCTGAAATTTTCTTTATTGGGTATTTTGGAATCGGTCATTCCATCACCGGCAATGATTGTGAATCGATAAAGGGTTGAACTAGAACCGGCGTGATGAATGTCTCAATCATCGCCGCCAGAAAGAGCAAAAGAACAATCCATTTGAGCAGGCTAAGGACAGACCTCATCTCGCCGCCAAGATCGACCTTTTTTCCTTGAAGTGTCTGGAATAGAAGATGGCCCAACCTGAGTCCAACGCCTATGGACAAAAATATGGTGGGTAGCTCGATTATGCCGTGAGGCAGGATGGCGATGGTCACAAAGGCAAGCCCGCTAACGTTCATTGCGTGCCAGACCACGATCCCGATAACCGCGCCGTTTATGATCGCAATAACGGCTGGGATTATGCCAAACCCTATGCCAAGCAACATCGATATGGTTGCGGCAAAGAGGTTGTTTGCGAATATGGCTAACATCATCAGTGGCGGGCTTAAGTCCAGTATCCATTCCAATTTTCCGCCGATCTCTTTCACGTAAGTTGCGGCAAGCTCTGGGTCGCTGCCTGCTGCCAAAAAGCCCGCAATCGCAGACCCAAAGAAGAGGGCCAGGGCGAGAAATATGTAATTTTGAAGTGACTTTACATATGCTGCATCGTCTTTCCAGCTCAAAGGAGATATCCTCCGCACCCAAGAATCTGGCATTATATAAGTCTCTGGCGATTTTGCATGTCTAGAGATGCTGGTCGCTTTTGTGATTATAGTGTTTAACGATACCCTTCGGACACATCTTAAACTCGCAAGAGTTTGAGATTTGGCATATTCGTGTCGTTAAGCACTATTCTGGCGAAAACCGATTAGTTTCATCTAATCGGTTTTCGACTATATTTTTGCGGCCGGAACTTACACTTGCGCTACCCATACGCGGGTCAAGTAGTAGCCTCCAAAGAAGACCAGAAACATTCCGCACAGGGCCAAAGTTCTCCTGTAATTCGCCTCAGAAAGAAGGGTCCGTCCTCTATTCAGGCTGACAGATATCAGTGTATACCAGCCAAAATCGGCACCCCAATGCCCTATCATGAAGATTACGGCAAGAAATAGGCTGATCTTGAGCTCTGCGAGAACCAAAGCGCTTCCCACGCTGAGCCACCATATCCAAAAGTAGGGATTAGCAACGCTGGTCACCGCGCCTGCGATGTAAGGGTTGGCAGTTGCGTCAGTTTCAGAAACCGATATTGTGGCGTCTTTGCTTCCGCGAAAGGTGAGATATCCAAAGAGGATCAGAGCCGTCCCGCCGATCAGGGCGATGAAGCTGGTATGTTCCACGGCGATTGATGCGAGCCCGCGCACGATGAGAAGGACGACGACAAGTTCGGCTAAAGCGTGACCCGCTGCGATTTTGGGGCCCATGGTCCACCCCCGCCTGAGCGAGGTGTTGATTGTGGCAACTAGTGTGGGACCCGGGGCAATAGCGCCGGTCAATCCTATCGTAAAGGCTAATATCAACGTTCCTATGGCGCTGTCCATAATTATATCGCCCCTATCTAATGACATCCAAACTTTTTGACCTAATTGGATTGATGTATAATCCCAAAAACGGACGAGAAGAAACGGAGAAGTGGACCGGTCGGGATTCGAACCCGAGGCCTCTACCATGCCAAGGTAGCGATCTACCCCTGATCTACCGGCCC
>CAZXBV010000183.1:0-3440 GCA_964639155.1 uncultured Methanotrichaceae archaeon | reverse complement strand
TTTCAAAACCGACTGAGCTTACGTCAACTTCACCACTGAATAGAGGATTTCCGTCACCGAGAACGTGGATCGTGACAGTCACGACCTCTGCTTCCTGGCAGTTTATGACCTGGTATCCGCAGTTCAGGTAAAAGGTGGCGATGTAACCTGACTTTTCGGCCTTGGCCCTGTACTCTCCAGGCTCGTTTAGGATGATCTCTGTTGTGTTACCTTCTTCATCTGTTGTGAACTCGAAAGACTGTGTATCAGACTGGACCGTAACGGTTGCACCCTTGAGGGGCGCCTTGGCAGGATTTCCTTCATTATCCCAATCTTCAGACTCGACCTTGATCGTGAACTTCCCACCGGTTACGACCTCTCCTGGCGCGTTCATTCGGAGCGGTAGAACGGTATCTGGAGCGCTCACGACTATGCATTCGTCCCCTATCAGGTCATACTCGCCGATTGGGTCATCTTGCCTCACGCCATTGACGAAATAGATAGCGGCGCCAGAGCCTGCAAGGTCAGAGACGATCGGGGTTCCCGTGCCCGCAGGGTCAGCGAGGGTGTAGTCAGTGCCAGTCTCCTGGAGGGCCCCGAGGACTGTGGGATTTGAGATGTCAAAACCGTCTTTTGCAAAGCTCTCGGCCCCGAGGGTGACCTCGCCGCTGAAAAGCTCTGCGCCATCTCCCAACACGTGGATTGTGACTGTTACGCCTTCGACTTCCTCGCCAGGTGCAGCGGCCTCGATCGGGATCCATTCTCCTAGCAGGGCGATTATTCCGTAGGCAGTCTCTTCCATGAGGAAACCTGCAGAACCTTGCGTTTCAGGCTTCCACCAAAAGACGCCGCTTTCTTGCTGGCAGCTCAATAGATGGGTGATGGGAGTTTCTCTTCCCTTTCGCCACTCGGTTGGGTCAACACCAGCCGCGTTGAGGGCCATGATCGCCCAGTTATCGCTGATGGAGTTCGAGTCGGCGCTCATGCCTGAAGAGGGAAAGCCGCCGTCTTCGTTCTGCTGGCTCTTGAGATAATCTACAGCGTCCTTTATCGACTGCGAGTCTGCGGGCACTCCTGCACCCACAAGGGCGCAGACGACAATTCCCGTGGTGTCGAGGTCAGGTGCCCCACCACCCCAGCCCCAGCCGCCATCTGAGTCTCGTTTGTCCATCAGATAAGCGACAAAGTCCTGGGCTTCCAAAGATTCGGCTTGGCCTGCGGCGATGAGACCCAGAAGAATGTAAGCTTCCGAAAAGAGGTTCTCTTCACCTCTAAAGCTCGCCTTCGTCTTGAGCTGGGTTACGTAATCTGTGCCGCCCACGTCAGAAGGATCGCCCCCAGCGGCAACCAGTCCCATCACGTATTTTCCTAAGGCGCCACCCGATACAGTGTCGTCTGGCCCGTTCTCGGTCAGGTAGGCCAGAGGCGTCTTCCCGCTCTTGACGGCGCGGTTGAGGTCGCCGGTCAAAGCGAGCGCCATAGCGGCGTTGGCGGTTGCTTTGAGGTTGCTCGCATCGAGCCTGGGTTCGTTGTTGAAGCCGCCGTCAGTGTTCTGGCAGAAAAGCACGTAGTCCACGGCAGATCTGATTTGCGGATCGTTGCTTGAGAGTGGATACCGCTCTTCGGCTGCAGAGGGCGCTGCTGTCACGACTAGCAGAAACGCAGTCAGGATTAAGGCTTGAAAGGTCCTTTTCATCTGTCTCACCTAAGCTTCTAAAATCACTGCAGTCTTGACAGACTCTACAGTCGGTGCACTTCTCTGCGAATGATCCTGAATCAGTTGGAATACTCCCGATTCTTGGAAGTCTGATTCAGGCGATATATTCGCAGATAAATACTCACATTTAAAAATATTATTCAATTCTGTTTTGACAAAGGCCCGTTTGATTGGTTCCAACTCATTCACCCAAGTTAACTTGTGATAACTAAATCAAATTTAGGCAAAACCATTGATCTTAATTAAAGTTTTCCCGCGCAATCTCGGTAAAAGAGTTGGTGGCGTCATCGGAATGATAATCGACATATTCAAGAACGGTTGCGAAGCTGTCGCGGTTGAGTCGACAGGAAGCTATTGGATTCCGATTTACCACGTCTTAGAAGGTCACGTCAATCTTATAGTGGCCAACGCCTACAAGATTAAACATATCCCAGGCAGGAAGACCGATAAGATCGACTCCGAATGGATCGCAGAACTGTGCCTTAACGGTTTGATCCAACCTTCGAGAATATTCCCAGAAAATGCCCGGAATCTGAGAAGTTTAACGAGGGCAAGAGAGCTTTATGTCGATGACATGACCCGAGAGAAGAACCGAATTCACCATGTTCTCGATTCGTGTTGCATCAAGCTCTCGTCAGTAATCTCAGACATCTTCTCGGCAAGACTGGTCTATATATCCTCAACTGCCTACTGGAAGAGATGGGCATTGACGAAATCATCAACGAAATCCCGGTAACCCATATTCGGCAGGTTTAATTCTGCAATTTAGACTTTTTTTTGGTATATGCATTTAAATAGCGTATTATCAAAATGTGGATGAATTCCCAATTTTACGCAAAAACGACCTCGTTTCGAACATATTTGGAATGGCCAATCCTAAAAATAGAATTTTAGATATTTTGAGAAAACGCTATCAGGAAAAATATCCCAAATCAAAACTCGATCTGCCGAATGTAGGCGGTAACGAGGGTAAAGAAAAAAGCAGACCAGATACGTGTGGCCATTAAGACGCAGTTAAGTCCCACTGACATAATCTTGATAAGGGGTTGTCTAGAGCAGATAGAGAACATCCAAAAGAGGATCAATGAAGTGGAGACCGAAATCCGAAAGATGGTTGTCCCGTTGAGAAAGAGCCTGGCAATCGTGATGTCCGTTCCAGGGATCGGATTCATCTCAGCAACAGTGATCTTGGCGGAGATCGGTAACTACAAAGATTTTGATAAAGCCGAGAAGCTTGCATCTTGGTGTGGACTCGTTCCGTCGGTTTATCAATCGGCAAACAAGAACCACACAGGTAGCATTACCAAACAAGGTTCGGGGCATATCAGACGAATCCTTGTAGAGGTCGCCCACGTCGTTGCCAGAACTGGAACGAAATCGAGGCTGAAGGACTTCTTCCTCAGGATAAAGGCCAAAAAAGGCACAAATATCGCAGCCGTTGCTCTGGCCAGAAAACTCCTATGCATAATACATCACATTCTCATGAATCGGGAAATGTATCTGGAAGATGAAAATCGTAAAGAGGTGGGCGGAGACCCGCTTTATACATCGAGACAGATCAGCCTGGACGAAATGATTCGATATGTGGTCAAGGCGGGATACGAAGTACGAAAGAGAGAGTCAGGGGTTGGAGGATAGCAACCCCTGATGTTGATTTATTCAAGTTTTACATGAGAATGTGGGGTTAAACACTATAAATCCAAGTCGTACCTAACTTCGGTAACGACACTGCCCCACAGTTCAT
>CAZXBV010000182.1:2207-3446 GCA_964639155.1 uncultured Methanotrichaceae archaeon | reverse complement strand
CTACTTTGTCGAGACGATCTTTATGACGTCGCCGGGATTTAGCTCGTGCTTTTCGCCAAGCCTCATCTTGGTCTTGGCATCCATCGCAAAGAGGAAACTATCCCCGATATCGGTGTGAATCTGATAGGCAAGATCCTTGGTGGTAGAACCCCTCTTCATGAGATAAGCATCGGGAAGCATAACGCCGTTCTTGTCGGTCCACTTGCCCTCATCTTCGACCGGAAATACTGGGATGTAATCGAGCAGATCGAAAACCGCCCGGTCAAGACACTCCTGAACCCCAGTTTTGC
This sequence comes from uncultured Methanotrichaceae archaeon, assembly GCA_964639155.1. GTDB lineage: Archaea > Halobacteriota > Methanosarcinia > Methanotrichales > Methanotrichaceae > CAYWZG01. Next base: position 3,156 of record CAZXBV010000182.1, on the reverse strand, counting down.
CATGCTCTTTTAGAATCGCCCTAATCTTTTCAAGCCCCGCCTTTTGAGCTTGACTTAAGTCCTTTGCGATCTCGAAATCAGAATCGCCCGGCCGATACTTGATAACCCCGCCTTTGTCTGCCATCCTGAGCGCAACTTCGGCCGCGGCACTGATCGGTATCACGATATCGTCCAGAGCCAAAAGCGCCTCTACAAACTCCGGTGGCGCGATGTCCACCTTGTTTGCGGCAATTATCATGGGTTTGCTCGCCTCCCTGAGAAGATGAGCAAACCTCTTGAGATCCTCCTCAGACCAGTCAGGCGGCGCACTCTTCATGGTCGAAAGCGCCCACCTCACATGATTATCGGCCACCCCGGCGCCTGCAAGCTGCTCGGATATGAGCGGCTCTGGCTTGATCCCCTCGGCCTTAACCCTGCGCATAAGTCGATCCCAGTTTCGCTCCAGAATCCCAAAGATCCACATCCCGATCTCGTGCTTGAGAAACTCGGCATCCTTGATCGGATCGTAATTGCCAAGTCCAACAGGGTTTCCTTCTTCGTCAGCAGAACCAGAGACGTCGAGGACGTGTATCACGGCCTCTGCCACCCTGAGACTGTCTAGAAACTCGTTGCCCAAACCTCGACCCATGTGAGCGTCTGGAACCAACCCGGCCACATCGATCAGCTCGATGGGGATGTACCTTATCCCATCCTTACACTTGCCGCAAGTTTTCCCAAGCTCTTTGCATGGGCAAGGTACTCTCACGTAAGATACGCCGTGGTTGGCATCTATCGTGGTGAAGGGATAGTTTGCGATCTCCACCTCGGCCAGAGTTGCGGCCTTAAAGAAGGTCGACTTTCCTGAATTGGGCTTTCCTGCCAGCCCCACTGACAACATCGAATTTGCACCCTCAAATGATCATACGTCTATCGCTAATCGCACTGGATAAGTCCATGGATCTATCTATCT
>CAZXBV010000182.1:0-2107 GCA_964639155.1 uncultured Methanotrichaceae archaeon | reverse complement strand
ATCTATCTATCTCTTGATGTTGACAGGAACGCCGCGTTCCTTCAGCTCGCCAACCGTGGTCACAAAACGCTTCTCTTTATCGCCAGCCAGCCTCTCGACGAGAGAGAGCCCCTTCTTGGATATAGCGCCTTCTTCGATTACTTTGGCTTTGAGAGCATCTCCGTAGAGCTTCGAGCCGATATCGGTTCTCGCAAGCACAGTGGACCATCCTTTCTTTGATCCTACGCTTCCCACTGAGACGTCGGCAAGTTCTGCGGAAAAGTCAAAGCAAGGGCCACACCCTTTCCAGACGTAATCGTCAGTCTCTGCGAGGGGTACTTCTTTTGTCTTGCTACCTGCATGGACCCTGAACATCCCTTTCTGGATCTCAAACCGGTCGACTTCGCTGGGGTTAAACCCAAATTTCTTCTCGACGAGGTTTGGGAAGAGCTGTTCGTACTCGAAGTTCTCCATGCAGAAAAGGCCGACCAGAAGAGCGATCTTGTCTTGGCCGAACTGGTAGGGTTCGTCCAACGTCTGAACCTTTCGGAGTGCCTGGATCTGGCAAGGTGTTCCGGCAAATCCGATCTTCTCAAAACCCTGGTCCAACGCCGCCTGGACTCCGGTTATGCTCGGAGTGATGGTGTATTTCGTGCCGGCACAAGCCATGATCTCTTCTGCGGTGGTCGCAACTTTGGGCTCGGTCCTCCAGTCATCGCCGCGACCGGTCACGACGGCGCAGTCGATCAGGCCCTTTTCGAGAGCATAAGACAAAAGGGCGGTCACAACGCCGCCGTCCTGGGCCACGCCTTGGATGTCGGCGCCGGTGGACCTGGCAGATACTGCATTCTGGTAGATCCCCAGCTTTTCGCCCTTGTCTCTTGCCTTTCCGAAGATCTTATTTTCAATGAAAGACATGTCGAGGAAGCTTCGAGGGCAATAAGCGTAACAAAGGCCGCAGAGTGGATCGTAATCGACAAGCTCGGGCCTGTTTTCCTTGTGATCAACCTTGGGACAGAAAGCGATGCAATTACCGCAGTAACAACAAAGTTCTTTCTTGATGACGTCGTGCTCCAACTCATCAAATCCGTACTCTAGATAAGTGGGCTCGGGATATTTCTCCTTGGCAGCCATGATCAACTCTCCTGAATCTTGTGTCGTATAAACCCCACGATTACCCTAAAGCTTTTATGGTATATTCGTTGCTCAAAACCAACATGATCCTCGGCCTCGACGTGGGTGGTGCCAACACCAAAGTCGCAAGCTCCGACGGCCTTTTCGTCAGAATAGAGTACCTGCCCCTCTGGAAAGATGCGCCCCTCGACGCACTTCTTTGCAAAATCTCGAATGATACAAATCCATCTGCCCTGGGCGTGGTGATGACTGGGGAGCTCGCCGACTGTTTCCCAGACAAACGGCGTGGGATCTTGCACATAATGGGCGCGGTAGAACGGTCCTTCTCCTGCCCGATACGGTTTTGGGGCGCAAAGGGATTTGGGTGGACGAGCCATCTTGAACTTGCCGCCGCCAATTGGAGCGCTTCTGCTGCCCTCATCTCCGAAGAGATCGGCGACTGCATCTTCGTTGACATGGGGTCTACCACCACCGATCTCGTCCCCATAAAGAACGGCGTTCGGGCCGCGCTCACCGATTACGAGAGGTTGGCAAGAGGTGAGCTTGTTTATAGCGGCCTTCTAAGAACGAACCTTGCGGCTTTGCTATCCAGTGTCGATATAAGAGGCCGAAAAGTTCCGCTATCATCTGAACTTTTCGCGGTCACCGCCGACGCTTACAGGGCGCTGGGCGAGATATCAGATGAGGGTTACAGCATTGAGACGCCCGACTGTGGCGGCAAAGACCGCGAGTCGGCCTTAAGGAGGCTGGCGCGGACCGTCTGCGCCGACTTAGACGAGATCGGCCTTGATGCGGCGCTCGATATCGCAAGGCAGGCCAAAGCCCAGCAAATAGAGGTGCTAAAGCGCGCCTTGGAGAAGCTGGCTGGCGAGTACGAGCTAGAACGAGTGGTTGCAGCAGGGATCGGCGAAGATATCATCGCAAGGGCTGCAAGAGAGCTTGACCTGGACTGTCTTAGCCTCTCGCGCAAATACGGAAGCGCCATATCAGCCGT
>CAZXBV010000181.1:0-3506 GCA_964639155.1 uncultured Methanotrichaceae archaeon | reverse complement strand
AAAGAGAGAAAAAAGAGAGCACCGATGGAGAGAAAGAAAAGGAAAACAACACAGTTCAGAACACGTGTACAGATGAGGCCTTGAAGGTCAGATAAACGGATGTACCTTTCTCCAAATCCATATCTTGATATCCTTGCCGGGTCAGAATCACCACGAATGGTAGGCCCACATCCACTGATATCTTCATCGTGGTACCATTGTTCACGACATCTTCAACGATCCCAGGAAAGGAGTTCCTGGCGCTCGAATCTAGCGGGCTTTTCGACATCAAGATCTCTTCGGGACGAACTGATGCGAACACTTCACCACTTTCTGTCACCTCGCATGCGGTTGATATGACCCTGAGCCCACCCACCTCGATCTCCAAAGAATCACCCTTTGTGATGCACTTTCCCCTAAAGAGGTTCTCGACTCCAACGAAGTTTGCGACCATCTCACAGTTTGGCCTTCTGAAAACTTCTTCAGGAGTCCCTTCTTGGACGATCTCGCCCCCATTCATCACAGCCACCTTATCAGCCAAGGAAAAAACTTCTTCAAAGTTGTGAGTGACGTGTATCACGGTGGTCTTGTAAAACGAATGTAAGCTCTTGAGTTCCTTGCGCAATTTTTCTCGGGTGATGCCATCCAATGCGCTCAGGGGTTCGTCCAAGAGCAAAATCGCAGGCTCCATCACGATCGCCCTTGCGATTGCTGCTCGTTGCTGTTCTCCGCCGCTCAAGGTGTTTGGATACCTGTGGAGAAGGCGCTCGATCCCCAAAAGGCGGGCCGCTTTAGAAACCCTCTCTTCGATCTCGTTTCGGGGAACCTTTCTTGCCTTCAACCCAAAGGCGATGTTCTTTTCCACGTTCAGATGGGGAAAAAGCATGTAGTCTTGATAGACCATGCAGATGTTCCGATCTTTTGGAGCTTCTTTGGTGATTTCTCGACCATCGAGGAAGATTTGGCCCTTATCCGGCGCATAGATCCCCGCTAAGGTTTCGATGAGAATGGTCTTACCTGAACCTGTGGGACCGATTATGACCAAGTACTCTCCATCTTCAACCCTTAAAGATACGTTCTTCAGGATGAACTCGCCAAGATCTTTATAGACGTTCTCCATTTGTAACATGGTTTTCGCATCCTATAGGCGAGCGCCACCACCATGACGTTCGAAGACGTATAGCGAGATCATCGAGATGAAAATCAATATGGTAGCCGCCGAGATGGCCTGTTCTAACTCTCCGCAAGACATGTTCAAAAAGAGTGAAATCGGCAACGTCTCTGTCTTCATCCTGGTGGCACCTGCGATCATGAGAGCTGCCCCAAACTCGCCGATCCCTTTGGACCATGTGATCACGGCTCCTGCAAGAAGGCCGTTTGATGCCATTGGAAGCGTCACTCGCCAAAGTGCTTGGGCATCGGTGCAACCCAACGTTTTGGCCACGTATTCGTAACGAGGGCTGATCCCTTCGAAGGTGGACCTCATTATTCGGAGCATGAAAGGCATGTTCACGAAGAACTGGGCCACAACGATTCCAAGAGGTGTGAACACGAAGACAAGTCCCACCTCAGCTAGGCCCTTTCCCAATGGGCAGGTCCCAAAGAACAACAGCAAACCCACACCTGCAACCAGAGGCGGAAGCGCCAACGGCATGTCAAGAAGTGTGTTCACCACATTTTTTCCTAAGAAGTCGTACCGAGCAAGGCCGTAGGCTGCGGGCACAGCAATCAAGATGCAAAGAGCAGTCGACGCGACTGAAGTCTTCAGGCTGAGGTAGATTGCAAAGGAGATCTCTTCAGATAATATCGAATTGACGAACGATTGAGGCGGCGAGTGACTCACGACCAGGAAGAGGACAGAAACGATAAACGCAGCAAGAGCCAAGCTTGCCGAGATTGCCAGGACCTTTAACCAAGAATCTCTAAGACGGCTCAAAGTCTCTTGGTCCTCCTGGTGTCTTCGCGTCTCGCATGGTGATGGATTGGTATCAAACTTTGCATATTATCCCTTTGGTTGGGGACAAACGGGAATGTCCAGAAAAAATTGACGATTTGATGTGGTATTTTGGTACGCGATGTTTGATACCTGATTTTTGATACGTGATACCTGACATGACCTACTCTTCATACTTCGGATCGGGATAGGTGGCAAATCCATATTCAGCAAAGACCGCCTTTCCGTCGTCAGATGCGACGAAATTCATGAATTTTTCGGCGTTCTCCTGGTTTTCGGAAAATACCAAAGTGCCGATCGGTATGACCTTGATGCCGTTCATTTCTCTTGGGATCTCAACTTTTTCCATGGTGTCTGGGTTGTATAGGTCTTCCCAGATGATCGACGCATCAGCCTGTTCCATCGAGATGTAGACCAAAAGCTCGTTTACGGTCCCAGAGTAGGCGATCACGTTTTCAGAGACGTCGTCCCAAAGGCCGAGCTTTTCTAGCATCTGCTTTGAGTTCTTTCCGATAGCAGGGCCAGTGGGCTCGCCCAATACCACTTTCACGCCAGGATTTGAAAGATCTTCCAACGATTCAACCCCAGCGGGGTTTCCTTTGGAAGTGATGATGCAAGGCACGTGGTAGACCACGTTTTCGGTCTCGTCGACAAATCCCTTCTCGATTGCAGAATCGATGTAGGACCTTGCGCCTGGCATGTAGATGTCGCCTGTCTGGTAAAGTTCAATTTGGGAAAGGAGCTGAGCAGATCCTCCAAAGGAGTATTGAATCTGGATATCTTCTTCATCTTCGAACAGTTCTGCTATATCTTCCATGGGTTCTCTCAAGCCAGCGCCACAGTAGACCAGAAGCGAGTCTTCTGTAGCATATCCAGTGGCAGACAAGTTTGCCACCAGGATCAACCCCACAACGAGGGGAACAAGCCTTGAATTCATACTAAGTCGTAAGATAGCATCATGATAAGATTTATGCTGCCCAAAATTCCGCATATTATAGTCGGGAACCAATTAGATGAGACTAACTAGTTCTCGCAAGATTAGTGCTTAACGATACGAATAGGCCAAAATGTTGAACTCTGACGAGTTCGACACTTGTCCGAAAGGTGTCGTTAAACACTAACTATATCTGCTAACGGAGATAGACATATTCAAACAAAACTGGACGGTGATATTCATGAGAGGGATCATCTTTTTCACAACTTTAATCCTGATCTGTGCAACATTCTCTCCCGCATCAGCAGCGCTTCCGACACTTCCCAGCGGAAAGGAAAATCCGCTTCCGGTCCTATACCCAGAGCTGAACGGAAAGGCAGCCCCACCTTGGGTGACTGAAGGGCTTCGTGCCACCTATTATGCCACCACCCAGAATGGTGAATCTCTGATCCAGACAGATGTTGTAGCACTCGATGGATCTTTGGCAGCCACATCGACCACCCTCTACATACAAGGGCCTCTTGGCTACATGCGACCGCTATCGATAGGCAGTTTCGGATCGATCGTGCCGGCGGGTTGTGGCGACTTTTGGTGCGATCCAGGGGTTTTGAAGAAGGCAAAAGAGCGTTCCGACGATGA
>CAZXBV010000180.1:0-3507 GCA_964639155.1 uncultured Methanotrichaceae archaeon | reverse complement strand
AACCTTGCGGGCTTTTCGGCCTTCCTTATGGTCACATGATCCTCTTTTGATATGGTGCCCTCATTCTCGCCATCCACCACAACGAGGGCCTCTTTTCCGGGAAGAGGAAGGTTGACCTTGATTATGCTGCTGTCTGGAAGAACCCAAGGCCTTGCCGATAGCTTGAAAGGCGCCATCGGGACTAAAACCACGGCATCGACTCGCGGATCCACTATGGGGCCGCCTGCGCTCATGGCGTAAGCGGTCGATCCAGTAGATGTCGCAAAAAGGAGACCGTCTGCCCTCAAACCCTCAAGGAGAGAGCCATCGACGATGATTTCAAACTCCAACATCTTTGCAGGACTTGCCGAAAGGAGCGCAACCTCGTTGGTGGCAGAGGCAAGGCTCTTGCCGTTGATCTGGATCTCGATCCTGTTTCGCTCCATCACATCGAAGCCAAATAGGGTGCGTTCCAGAACCCTGACGGCATCCTTGGGCTCGATGTCTACGAGAAACCCAAGGGTCCCCATGTTAATCCCGAGAATGGGGCGGGGATCGTCCATCTTACGTATGGCCCGAAGTATAGTCCCATCACCACCCACCGAGACTATGAAGTCTGCATCCATCTCGCATACTGGTGTCTCTTTTAAGCCCAGCTTTCTTGCGGTCTCAGGTTCAACGAAGATCGTAGCCCTAGACTTGAACTTCTCGATGAGGTCCCGGACCATGTTTACTGATTTGACGTCTCCTCTTGAGACGAAACCCATCTTAATCGCCGCCACCACCTGCTAGTTTCAGGAGTGCCTGATGAGCCTCACCGTTGGAGACGATCAGATCATTTTTTTGCCACATCACGCCGTCCATCTTGACTTTTCGGCCGCGCCCATCCGTCACGAGCCCGCCAGCCTCTTTTGCAATCAGGTTTCCGGCTGCAACGTCCACGATCCTCAGACCGTGTCGGAGGTCAACGAAGGCATCCATCTTGCCACAGGCCACAAGACAGAGTTCAAGAGACGTGCTGCCCATCGTTCTGGCCCTTCTCACCACGTCAGCAACATTGTTTATCCTCCGGGTTTTGGGCCTGGCTGTGTAGGCTGTGATGCTGAAATTCACTAGGTTCTTGGTCGTCGAAACCTTGAGCCGTCGGGGCATGCCCTCGCCCCCGACTTCAGTCCAGGCACCCCTACCCTCTTCTGCGTAGTACTTGATTTCGTGGGCAAGGTCAAAGACGTAGCCGAAGTTGCAGCTTTGATTACTGATGTACACCGATATCGCGTAGAAAGGGATCCCGTTTATGGCGTTGAAGGTCCCATCGAGTGGGTCTAGATATATGAAATACTTTGGGTTTTCGCCCACGACCTTCTTTCCCATCTCCTCGCTCAGAATCGTAAACTCGATGCCAGAGCGTTCCAGAAACTCGAATGCCATCGATTCGGCAATCCGATCGATTCTTTTGGTAGGGGTTCCGTCCGCACCCATCTCGGTAACCTGGCCGCTCGTCGGATCGCCCACCATCTCTTTTATGGATGTGGCTACCGACTTTGCCATCCCGTCGCAGATCTTCTTCAGGGTGGCGGCCTCTGCGGACAGTTCCGTCGTGGTCTGCATGATCATTGTGGTGGGGTTTAAGAGCACCTATTATAAAAACTTCCCAGACCACTATTTATAATCATTAATAATCACAGTTAAATTTAAACGTGGTACAATGCAACACGCTATCACATTGCAAATGAGACACGTTATCATGTCACATGTTTGCTTGAGGTGATGCTTATTGTTTGGACTGCCATTTGAAACGTCTTTTATGATAATTGCGGTGCCCGTTTTGATTGCCCTGGTGCTGCTATTCTGGGCACTTAGGTGGTGACTTACTTGGAATTGAACATGCAAATGACTGCGATCGTGGCCTTCTACTTCCTTGGGCTCATGGCCGTAGGGGCTTGGGCTTCCAAGAAGGTGAAATCATCCGAAGACTACATCGTTGCCGGAAGAAATTTGGGATTCTGGGTTTTCACGATACTGATTGTGGCCTGCATCTGCAGCGGGATGACTCTCCTTGGGGTGAGCGGCCTTGGCTATGTCGCAGGCTGGCCCACCATTTGGGAACAGATATTCGTTCCGCTGAGCGCTGCGGTCTGCATCCTCCTCTTTGGAGTCAAGCTTCACGCTATCGGCTCTGATAAAGGGTATCTTACGGTTCAGGACTACTTTGCCCATCGTTACTACAGCCAGAACGGGATTCGGGGGCTTTCGGCCATCACTGGGATACTGGTATCTTTGATCTACATGGTAGGCCAGTACGTTGCCATCAGCATGGTCTTGAGCTGGCTCTTTGGCATATCCTACCACCAGGCCCTCCTCATATCGGCCCTGATCGTGACCGCTTACGTGATCATGGGCGGTCTTTATGCCGTCGCCTGGAACAACTTGATCCAAGGACTGATGCTTATAATCGGCGTCATAGTGGTGGCCCCGGCGATAATAATGGCGGCTGGCGGGATGACCCATATAAACACAGTCCTTGCAAGCCTCGATCCCAACTTCGTCCAACTCTGGTACCCCCAGATGAACCCGCCCTACGCCGGTTACGCCTTTGCAACTCCTGCATTCCTGGCCTCCTTCTTCTTCCTCTTGACCTTCGGGCTTGCAAGCGCGCCTCACGTGATCAACAACGTCTTTTCGGCCCGAGAGAGCAAGTACTTCAAGTGGTCGCCGCTCGTTGCCTTCGTCCTTTACGCAGTGGTGATGTACCTCATAAAGATCTCAGGTTTTGCCGCCAAGGTTATGGTGACCGAGGGCAAAATCGCCTTGCCTTCAGGCGTTGCGAACCCCTCTGATTACTCATTCATCATAGGCGCAGAGTATGCGTTCCCCGAGGCCATCGGGATATTTGTCGGGATCATAGTCCTTGCTGCGGTGATGTCCACCACAGACAGGCTGATGCTGACCATAGGAAGCTACTTTGGCTGGGACATATACAAGCGGTTCATAAATACAGAGGCATCAGACAAGTCGGTAACTTTCATGAGCAGGAGCGCTGTCGCCGTCGCAGCCCTCATTACCTTGATACTTGCCTGGAGCAACCCGCCTGAGCTTCTTGCTTGGCTGATATGGATGGGAATCGGGCTGATGCTCGCCTGTTATGTGATGCCGCTTCTGGCAGGGCTCTACTGGAGACGGGCCACGAGGGAAGGTGCGATCTTCTCGATGGGGCTTGGCCTTATTGGCGCCGGTGTTGCTGGATATTATCATCAGTTCATCCAGCCGTTGCCGATCCATTTCAGCATGTACGGTTTTGTCATCTCAGTCCTTGCGATGATTGTTGTAAGTCTCGTTACGGCAAAGCCCGATGAAAAGATCCTGGACGAGACCCTGACAGGGCTCTACATCAAGCCCAAGTAAGTGTTTCTAAGCGATAGAATCTAATATGACAAGCGACATGGTGTGGGCCCGAGGGCCCGTGGTCTAGGTGGTTATGACATCGCCCTTACACGGCGGGGATCACGCGTTCGAATCGCGTCGGGCCCA
>CAZXBV010000179.1:0-3509 GCA_964639155.1 uncultured Methanotrichaceae archaeon | reverse complement strand
CCATCGCTATCTATCGAATCATCGTCGCCCACGTTCGGAATTGTGGGCTTTATATGGTGATTTTCGAAGACGAGCGCCGAAAAGTTCAGGCATATGCAATAATTGCCAGGGCACAAACAGCTGAAAAGGTAATAACCTTCAGAATCTGTCAGGCAAGTTGTGATTAGATTTCCATCTTCATCATAAAGTTCGACCTCTATGTTTGCGAGCCCTTCTTGGATTTCGTCTTGAATCCCGTTCTCGTTGAGGTCGATCCAGACGTAATCCCCAACAGAGCAGTTAGCCCCATTGAGGCGCAACGAGTTGGCAGTCACATATCCGAATAGCCGAGTTGGAAGAGACGGATACGATATGTCAAAGTAGACCCGATCTGGCGCGTCATAGATCGGAACGCTGAACGGATCGCCAAAGAGGTCCCCGTTCACGTTGTAGAACCTGATCTTCCCCAGGGCGCCAGGCGGCCAGAGTGCGAAATTGGGACCCGGATGCAAAAGCTCGACGAACTCGCTTGAATCTGGATCAAAACGCCTGACCTTCGAGCCGGGCAGATTATCTCCAACCCGAGTCAACCTCACGTCACCAATGGCGATCTGCTTTAGAGGTGGCGCAGTTTTTACGTATACCGAATCGTTCAGATCGTACTGATCCGGAAAATCGCCCCAATCCACGTAGACGAGTCTTGGATAAGGCGTAAAGAAAGACACAAGGTCATTTCCTAGATCGTTATCTCCTGCAGCGACCTTGGTCCCTGCAGACTTGTTTCCGTAAGGTGTGAGCCTTATATCGCCAGAGTTGATGGTTCCAGGGCCGATATGTAAATAGAGAACGTCATCGAGATCATAAGACGCCGGCACATTTCCAACTTCCAAGTACTCTATGGTCACAGGGTTTTGTATCAGGGTCGAAACCGAATAGAAGTCTTCGACAAGTATTCCATTATCTTGATCTTCGGATTTTACCTTCGATCCAAAATCACACTGCCCCAAAGCACCTGCCAGACAAACGAAAAGGATGACAACTACCAGTTTCCATGCGTTTTCCCTCAAGTCAGCCCTCCACCCTCATCTCACTTCCTGACAGATTATTCCATGGGAATGCACTGCCACCATCCAGGCCACTATTTCTTGGTCTGATGATAAATATAACTTCGTCTTATGGGATCAAAATGACGTATTCATCCTCTGCTCGACGAAGATCATTTGTGGCTCTGGAATAGACAAAAAAAAGAGAAAAAACACGAAGGGAAGTCGCGTCCTTAGTTGTTCAAGCGTATGGCCCCAGGAGTTACGTGACCGAAATCACGGAATCCTACAGAGACGTGTGACACGTCCAAGTATACACCGTCAGGATAATCATAGATCGATGGACTTGGTGTTACAATAGCATTTCCGGCTGGTGGGCCCATGTACAAGTTCCCGTTTGCGTTGTAGAACCTGACAACACCTCGATCAAAGAAGCCCCAAGTGTCGAAGGTCGGGACTGGCCCGTGCAAAAGCCTAACGAAAGCGCCATTATCCGCATCGAAATCCCTTACCCTCGAACCTGCTGGATGCCCTGCAGCAGAAGTCAATCTGATGTCGCCTGTGGCAAGTTGTGCGAATCCTGCCTGCGCTGGCACAAAAGGCAGCACCGTTTTGATGTATACGGTGTCCTCAAGGTCGTATTGACCCATAACGCCACCTACGTCTGCATAAACTATTTCAGGCAAAAATGGCGACCCAAATGCGAACGTCAGAAGCTGTCCCATGTCTGGATCAGATGCAGTTACTTTGGAGCCAGCGGGATACAAGCCAAATGGTGTAAGCCTTATGTCGTTGGGCCTAATGCCAGCAGCTGTGCCGATGTGAAGATAAAGGACGTCGCCTTCATCAAACAGTAGTTGGTTAGGCCCTATATCCCACCATCCTATACTTACAGGGAGTTGTCTGAGTCTGAGCCCAGGTCCTGCTACAAACTCAAAGTCTTCTAACAGACGACCCTCATCTCGGTCATCCGACATCACCTTCGTCCCGAACTTGGGTGCAGCCAGAGTTGTGCCCATACCTCCAGATCCACCAGACCCGCCAGATCCCAGCGAATCCTCTTCTACAGCGTCTTCTGTCCCGTCTCCGCAATACACTGCACTTGGATCGTACCCGAACTGTCCAACAGCTCCGCCCAAGCAGAGCCCCAGGACGAGTCCCACGAGAATGAAAGATCTCATCAATCGTTTCACGTTATCAAACCTCATTAGATACATTTGTCAGATATTTTCCTAAATCCGTCTGTGATAACGATTCACGGATCTCCATACCGGTATCCTGGCGTGGCCTTCGGCCTGGGCGTTATAATCGGTCCTGAAAGACGAATGTCGTTTGGCGAGACGAAACCGAAAGGATGGCCACCCGCAGCGCCGCTGGGAAGTGATATGTCTATGTAGACGTCGTCGCCACAGTCATAGATAGGAACTCCAATCTCGTTCACGTTGCCGTTTCCGTTGTAGAACCTCAAGGTTGCGATGGGCCCGCCCAAAGGCACTGGCACGATCATGGGAACTGCGGTTTTGTCGTGATCCGGATTATAGTCCACGACCTTAGTCCCAGCAGCAAGCCCATTGATCTGGTTTAGCCTGACGTCGTTGGTCATGGTCCTAGCTCCGAAGAAATCGTTGGTCCTCGACAGTATGTACACTGGATCCTGGAAGTCATATCCCGAGCTTCCGTAAAGGTCTGTGTAGTAGATTCCAGCTGCAGCACCTGGCAAAGGACGCAGAGGCTTGTTTATGTCGTTGTCTGAGGCGGTTATTTTGGTACCTGCTGGACAGCTGCCAAAGGCGGTGAGCCTGATGTCGTTAGCATTTGTAACGTCGTTGTTCACCATGTCCAGATAGATTATGTCACCTTGGTCGTAAATTCCAGGATTGGGTCCGATGTCCCAATACCCAAGGTCTGGATTCAGCGGCGCGGTGAAGTCTTCAAGAAATCGACCCACGTCAGCGTCTCCCGATCCCACTTTCGAGCCAAACTGGGCCATGGCTCCGCTGAGGCAGAGGGCCAAAGCTAAGCTCAGCATGAATGTTTTTATCAATTTTTTCAAATCAATCCCACCCTATTGTATGAACCATGTGTGACTTTATTTCGATAGTATAAGTAACTTTTTGTTTATTTGTGGCAGTGTGCTGGGTAGTCACCTGGCAGTCCTTAGGGCCCGGAAAGAAACATCCTTGTTGGCCCACGAACCTCTTTTTCGAGGGAAAATCTCATACCCTGGGATCTTGTCTGGCCGGATTTTGGCCCCGATCTTTCCGGTATGCTTCTGCAACTTCTTCTGGGCGCCAGCCAGAAACTCGCCCGTGGGGTGCCGTCGGTGCTCGGGCGCCAAGGCGTTGCGTTGATTTTTGGCGCTTGGCCTCGCCGAGCTCGTCGCTCAAGGCCAAAATATTCCAGGATCACGGCGCTTGAAGTGCCAAAGAGGCTCACGTCCCTCGCTTGGGGTGGCTGAAGGAAGATCGGCCGCTCCGAATCTTCAAG
>CAZXBV010000178.1:0-3550 GCA_964639155.1 uncultured Methanotrichaceae archaeon | reverse complement strand
CATCGGGCCCTCCTCAAAGGCACGGGCCTCATCGACGAGGAGATGGACCGCCCCTTCGTGGGCGTGGTAAACTCCTGGAACGAGTTCATACCAGGTCACATCCATCTAGACAAGGTTGCCAAGGCGGTCAAGGCCGGAATCAGGATGGCAGGCGGAGTACCATTCGAGTTCCATACCATTGGCCTTTGCGACGGGATCGCGATGGGTCACAAGGGGATGAAGTACTCTCTTCCGAGCAGAGAGATCATCGAAGACACAATCGAGGTGATGATGCAAGCTCATCAGCTCGATGGGATGGTCCTGGTATCTTCTTGTGACAAAATCGTTCCAGGCCACTTGATGGCTGCAGGGAGGCTAGACCTTCCCGCGATCGCAGTAACCGGCGGCCCCATGCTTCCGGGATTTGCCTGCGACCAAGAAATAGACCTAATAGACGTCTTCGAAGGATGGCAGAAAGGCGGCGAAACGCTTGAGGCTCTGGAGAACCTGGCCTGTCCAGGAGCTGGATCTTGCGCGGGCCTCTTTACCGCGAACACCATGGCTTGCGTCACTGAGACCCTCGGCATGAGCCTTCCTGGTTGCGCCACCGCTCATGCAGTGGACGCAAAGAAGATCCGAATTGCCAAGAAGTCCGGGATGAAGATCGTAGAACTGATCGAGAAGAACATCACGGCAAGGCAGATCGTCACCCCAAAGTCGATCGAGAACGCCATCAGGATGGACATGGCCATCGGCGGCAGCACCAACACCGCACTTCACATACCGGCGGTCGCGTCCGAGTTTGGAATAGACCTGGAGCTAGACAAGTTCGACGAATTGAGCCGCGATACGCCTCATTTGGTCAACCTGAGGCCGGGCGGTCCCTATCACATAATCGACCTAGACCGAGCAGGAGGCATTCCGGCCGTGATGAAGAGGCTTGGGTCCAAGCTCAACCTGGACGTTCTCACCGTGACCGGCCGGACCTTGGGCGAAGAGATTGCCGATTTCAAGCCCGCAAACCCCGAGACTTACGATAAAGTGGTGACCACTCTTGCCAATCCCGTTCATCCCGAAGGCGGAATCGCGATCCTGAAAGGAACTTTGGCACCCGAAGGCAGCGTCATCAAACAGATCGCAGTCTCTGAAGGGATGCGCAAACACAAAGGTCCTGCCAAGGTATACAACTCCGAAGAAGAGTCTCTGGCAGGTATCGTTGGCGGCGAAGTCAAGGCAGGCAACGTCGTCGTGATAAGGTACGAGGGGCCAAAAGGTGGGCCCGGCATGAGAGAGACCCTTTCTCCGACCTCTGCCATAGTGGGCGCAGGACTTGGAGATTCGGTGGCTTTGATAACCGATGGCCGATTCTCCGGTGGGACCCGCGGTCCTTGCATAGGCCACATCTGTCCTGAAGCTGCGGTAGGCGGTCCAATCGCTTTGATCGAGGATGGAGACGAAATCAGCATAGACATCGATGCCAGAAAGATTGACCTTCTCGTCGACCCAAAGGTTCTGGAAACGCGCCGAGCCGCTTGGGTGCCGCCAGAGCCAAAGATCAAGACTGGGATGCTGGCGAGATACAGCAAGTCCGTGACCTCTGCCAGCAAAGGCGGCGTTCTCAGGTAGCTTGAGAAAAATAGCGCAAGGTAGGCGAAAATGGTTCAGAGTGGTATCAGGTGTTTCGTGGCGATCGATCTTCCAGGAGAGATGCGAGAAGAGATCGCGGCTGTGCAAAATGACATCGACGTTGCTGGGGTGAAGTTGGTCAACTCTGACCTCATCCACCTCACCCTAAAGTTCTTGGGTGACGTTCCCCCACCCAAACTGAACAAGGTAAAAGCGGCACTGCGCGACGTCGCTCACCCTGCCTTCAAGGCAAAAGTGATGGGATTGGGCGCGTTTCCCGGCAAATCGATCAGAGTCATCTGGATCGGGGCCGAAGGCGATTTTGCAGAGCTTCACAGGAAGGTCGATTTGGCACTTGATCCTTTGGGGTTCGATAGAGACGGACGAGCCTATAGCCCCCATGCTACCATCGCCCGGGTGAAACAACCAAGCCCCAGGATAAGTCAGAACTTGCTAAAACGGCTCGATCCCCACAAGGAGATCGACCTGGGCGAGTTTTTGGTGGACAAGTTCGTCCTGAAGAAGAGCACTCTAACCCGGGGAGGCCCCATCTACGAAGACCTCGAAGAGTTCCATCTTGCCACTCCTTGAAGAAGTCCTCCAGAAAATCAAGCCTTCATCTGAAGAGCGGCGCGATCTGGACAGAATCGCAAAAGAGGTCGTCTCCAAAATCCAGCGTCTGGCCCAGTCAAGGGAATTAGAGTGCGAGGTTTTGATAGTGGGCTCTGCGGCCAGAAAAACTTGGCTTTCTGGAGATCATGACCTTGACGTCTTCATCGGCGTTCCGGAGGCAGGCTCGTTAGAAGGCGCCCTGGATATTGCAAGAGATGTCGCGTCCCAGCACGAGGAGCGTTACGCAGAACACGCTTATGTCCATGCCATCTTTCGAGGGTTCGAGCTGGACCTGGTCCCTTGTTACTTAGTGAAAGACGCGTCCTGCATACTTTCTGCCGTGGACAGAACTCCTTTTCACTCTAGATACATATCTGGCAGGATTCAAGGGGCTGAAGACGACGTCCTCCTTTTGAAGCAGTTCATGAAAGGGGCACGAGTTTACGGATCTGAGCTTCGGGTAGGCGGGTTTTCTGGCTACCTTGCAGAGCTTTTAGTGATCCGTTATGGTTCGTTTCAGGAGGTTCTGGAAGGCGCAAGCCTCTGGCGACCTGGTGAGACGATCGATCTTGAATCTCACTCGGTCCTATCCCATGAAGACCCTCTGATTGTTGTGGATCCGGTCGATCCCAAGAGGAACGTGGCCGCGGCCCTGACCCTTGACAAGATGTTCCAGTTCGCAGCGACATCTCGCTGTTTCCTGAAACACCCCAAGATCGAATTTTTCTTTCCGCCAGCGCCTTGCCCTCTGGCCGACAAAGAGTTGCTCGAATCGATCGCGAAGAGGGAAAGTTTTCTCGTCCTCATAGAATTTTCAGCGCCACCACTCGTGGAAGACGTCGTATTTCCCCAGATGAGAAAGGCCGAGCAATCGATTCGCGCACTCCTGGAACGAGGCGGTTTTGCAGTCCTCAGATCAGAAGTGGATTTGCACCCAGAAGTGGACCTGCATCAACCCATGCCGTCCGACGGCGGTATTGTTGTGGATCTTAGTGTGGATCTTGGCGAGACGAACTTGAAAAGCGATTCAGAATCTCATAAGAACGTTGCAAGGTTGCTTTTTGAGCTGGAGACGGAATCGCTCCCCGTGGTCCAAAAGCGGATGGGCCCTCCTATCTGGGAAGGCGATCACGTGGAACGGTTCCTTTCCAGTCACAGCGAAATCTTGTCAGGCCCTTATGTAGAAAACGGAAAGGTCGTAGTGGAGACGGAACGAAAGCACACTTCCCCTGTCGAGTTGATCCGATCTGGGATCCTCAACTTGTCCTTGGGAAAACACGTCGGGCCCCAGGTTAGACGAGGATACAAAATATGTGTGGACCAGGAACTTCTG
>CAZXBV010000177.1:0-3569 GCA_964639155.1 uncultured Methanotrichaceae archaeon | reverse complement strand
TTAAAGGGTTACCTTCGGTTCGGTTGGCTTCATGCCAAGCTGCGTTTTTGTCTATCCACTTATTTCAGATCTGCTTTGGATCCCCGCAAGCCCTAAATCCACACCCGTCGAATTCCGTCTGGTGAAATGTGGTGCCGCTGAACAAAAGGCCGCTTGAAGAAATCGAAGAGAAGGATCTTTACGAATTGCTGGAAAACGGAGTTTCCGAGAGCAAGACCATCGATTACAAGATGATATTACCGGGCAATTCAGAACCTGAGAAACGAGAGTTTCTAAGAGACGTCTCATCCTTTGCCAACGCGGCAGGCGGCCACCTCGTCTACGGGATCGAAGAGAAGGAAGGCTTGCCCATAAGGATCTGTGGCCTTGGTGAAATAGATCCCGATAAGGAAATCCTTCGGCTTGAGAACATCCTCAGGACAGGGATAGATCCTCGAATTCCTGGCGTGGTGATGAGGGCGATACCCTTAAAATCCTCGAAGGCTGCAATCGTGATCCGGATTCCCAAAAGTTGGGCTTCGCCTCACATGGTGGCGAGAAGTTCGTCCAGGTTCTTTTCGAGAAACTCTGCCGGAAAATACCCGTTGGACGTCTTTGAGATACGGACCGCCTTTCTCATCTCTGAAGCCATCACCGAGAAGGTCAGGGCCTTTAGGGCTAACAGTCTTGGAGACATCGTCGCAGGGGAGACGCAAAGTCCACTGAACGATGCGCCAAAGATGATATTTCAGATCGTCCCTTTCGCTGCCTTTGAGCCAGGTCGGAGGCTCGACCTATCATATTTGGTTCACAGGTATAAGGAAGGGAAAGGAACACTTCCGATACCGCTCACAGGCATTTTCTCTGACTGGCGATACAACTTCGATGGGTTATTGGTTCGGGATTCCAGGGGGTCTTATGTCCAAGTCTTCGTGAACGGGATCGTAGAAGCGATCGACTCGTTCGTCCTTGGCAGAAGCGACGCAGAACATACTGAGCCCTGTTGCGATAAGGTGATTGCGAGCTTGAGGTGCGAAGAAGTGCTCTTGGAGGCATTGCCCAAATACACCAAGATTCAAGAGCAGATGGGGGTTGAGCCACCTTTTTTCATCATGCTCAGCATCTTGGACGTTCGCGGCTATTGCATGTATGTGGATTTTGCCGAGTTCAAGGGTCATAAAGACCTCAAAATCGACCGGGATGCCCTTCTCGTGCCCGAGATATTCGTCGAGAGCTTCAAGTATGAGTCCGATCAGGTTCTGCGGCCCGCCTTCGATGCCATATGGAACGCGGCCGGGTGGGAGCGGTCCATGAACTATGATGGAGAAGGACGGTGGATAGGGAAAACGACGAAATCAACGAGCCAGAGGGACATAACTTTTATAGATTAATTCATCGTCTCTTGTAGATGGGGTATCTTCGATGAGGAAGTTGATACAGATAAGGATCGTCCACAGCCCGGCTTATATGGGGTCCGTGAAAGATGGGCTGATAGACACGATCCTGTGTGGCCTCGCCCCGTCGGAGAGCATCCCCGTCTATAGGATTAGTGTGGCTGAGCAGAATAATTAGACGGAGCGATCGCCTTTGAAGTTCGCTTGTCTGTTCTCTCCATCGTCCACCTGTTTTTGCTCAAGTTCCTGTTCCGGGTGATTTTCGTAATAGAGGTAGTGGCCACACCGTTTACAGTAAGAAGCGTCGATATCGTGTTCGTTCAAACCACATTGAGGACATGCGACGCGGATCTTCTTGGATATCTGTATCCACTCTTTCACGATCTGGCTGGCCTGCCAAGGTATCAAAATGATTCCAGTGAGGATGGCAAGGACGGTGATCCATCTGCCTGTTCCAGATGCGGGAGTTATGTCGCCAAAGCCCACTGTCGTCAAAGCGACAACGATGAAGTAGAAAGCATCGCCGAAGTTTTGGACTTGGTCGTTGATGGAACTTTCTGCGCTATAGAAAAGTCCCGAGAAGACGAAGAGAATTATCAGCATCGTCATCACCAACCTTGCTACCTTGAGGAGTTCTAAAGTTACGCTTCCGAAAAAGAAGTGTGGATCGGTCAAAAACCTGAGAAACCGGAATATCCTGAACACCTTGAAGACCCTGATGGTCTTGACGAACGTTATGTTGAGGCTGAGCCCAAATAGGGGCAAGAAGAACTGAAGGCCTGTGGGCAGTATAGCGACCAGGTCGATTATGCTGTACACGTCCACAATTTGTCTCATCCGATCAGGTGCGCCGTAGAGCCTCGCCAGATACTCAATTGTGAAAAAGACGACTGCCAGGATCTCGATCCTCCAAAGAAATGTTCTAAGCTCTGAAGATATCGAATATGTGTCTATGACGAAGATGGCGCAGACCAAGAGGTTCATGAAGATGATGATTATGTCGATAATCTTGCCAAGTTGGGTCTGGTAATCGATGAGATAGAACTGGACGAGCTCTCTCGACGTCGTGGGGCGATCGGATATCTTATCGGCCTTCATCTTGAATTGCAAGATCACTTTCTTTGGATAAACAACCTTCGACTGATAGAACCTTTATATAGAATATATTTTTATATTTACTGAGGGCAACGTGCATATATAGAGCAAGCAAACAGGCAAAATCAGATGACTCAGAAGGCGGAACTGAAGCGGGAACTTGGGCTCGTCGAAGTCACTCTCTCGGGCGTTGGGATCATTCTTGGGGCTGGGATATACGCCCTCATAGGAGTGGCTGCGGGAAGGGCTGGAAATGCTCTTTGGCTCTCTTTTTCGATAGCGGCTTTGATTGCGGCGTTCACGGGCCTCAGCTATGCAGAACTTTCTTCCATGTTTCCAAGGGCGAGCGCCGAGTACGAGTACACATCTCGCGCCTTTAACCAGAAGCTCGCCTTCGTGATCGGGTGGCTTGTCATATTCAGCGGAATCATAGGGGCTGCCACCGTCGCTCTTGGGTTTGGTGGATACTTTTACGTCCTGACAGAAGTTCCTGTCAAGCTTTCGGCCGTCCTTTTGATACTTGCCTTGTCTCTGGTTCTGTTTCGGGGCATAAAGCTCTCCGCCTGGTTTGCCATAGTCTTCACGCTGATCGAAGCTGGCGGTCTCATCATGGTGATTTTCATTGGGCTGCCACACCTTGGAAGCGTCGACTACTTCGAGATGCCGCATGGTTTCAGTGGTGTATTTGAGGCGGCCGCCTTGATATTCTTCGCCTACATGGGGTTTGAAGAGATTGTAAAGCTCTCTGAAGAGACGAAAAATCCAGAACGCACAGTGCCCAAGAGCTTGATACTGGCACTGACCGGGACGATCGTCCTTTACATCCTGGTCGCCATAAGCTCCGTCAGCGTGGTCGGGTGGGAGCAGCTTTCCGCGTCCAACGCGCCTTTTGCAGAAGTTGCATTCGAGTCTTTGGGAAACGATGCCTTCGTGGTGATATCGGTCATCGCTCTTTTTGCCACCGCCAACACCGTCTTGCTGATGCTTCTTGCAGCGTCCAGGATAACCTACGGAATGGCCGAATCTTTCGGCCTTCCAAGCATTTTCTCTAAAATCCATCCCGCCACGAGAACGCCCTGGGCTGCGATATTGGTCATCATG
>CAZXBV010000176.1:0-3584 GCA_964639155.1 uncultured Methanotrichaceae archaeon | reverse complement strand
TAGCTGATTTTGGACGCCTCAATTAGCCGTTCTCTTACGAACTCCGGTTCCAGACTTGCCAGGAACCAGCCCGCCTTTGGTCCTTGTTTTTGGCCCAGGAACGCGGTGTATATGGCCTGAAAGAGCTTCTTTGAGTTGATATCGTTCTCTTCTGCAACAGTGTAAACTTCGTTGTGGATCGCTTCGCCATCTTTTCCCTCGATCCTCTCTGCCAACGTGCCCAGACATTCTCTCAACTGAGGATTCAAGTTATTCACCTGGGCAGGGACTTTCTCTTGAACCTGGAACTTAACGTAAGGCGGAGCGTATCTTTCGAGCCAGACCTGGGCGTTCTTGGCCCTGGAAAATATGGCTTCTTCATCTGAAGTGTCGTATCCACCTCTTGCCAGAACTTCAAGAAGCGTTTTTTCATCGCCCCGGGCGATCTGGACCGCGTTGATCATGTGTCTGTATGGCACCGAGAATGGCTTATCCAATCCGATTCTGGATAAGTCAAAAGCCCTTTCATCACCGAACCGTCGATCGTACTCTTCGACCAAGGTGAGCAAGGGAAGGCCCGGATCGAACTCGATGTGCTTTTCGGGCTTTGTCCTGATAATGAGATATCGGAGAACCTCAGGCGGGACCACGTCTAACATGTCCCTTATGGTCACAACAATTCCTGTGGACGAGTGCATCGCGCCTTTTCCTTTTAGATGAATCCATTCATAGACCACTGGTGGCGGAGCTTCGTAGCCGTAGATCTCCTTTGAGATCCTCTTTCCAGTGTCGTAAGATCCGCCAGCTGTGGCGTGATCTTTTCCAAAAGGCTCCATAGTCACGTTGAGGATTTTCCAGCGGGCAGGCCAGTCGACTCGCCAGGCGAGCTTTCCGCCGCCGCTCATGCTGGCCGTTCCTTCGTGGCCGCATTTACAGACGTAATCGACGGTTTCGGCCTCAAGATCGTAGCTCACAACCTTGGTGCTGTTGAGCCTGCCGCAAGACTCGCATATGGCGTCGAATGGACACCAGTCTTTTGGAAGGTCTCTTCCTGAAACCTCTTTTAAGATCTTGGCGATATCGTCTCGCCGCTCCAAAGCCGTCTTTATGACGTCGACGTAAAGCCCTTCTTTGTACATCCTGTCAGCCCGATAGATCTCTGGCTTTATGCCGAGCCTCTTGAGAGAATCCAGGAACGGCAAGAGGAAATGTTCGGCGTAGCTTTCGCAACAGCCTTCGGGGCAAGGTATCTCGGATAGGGGTTTGCCCACGTGTTCTTCGAAGCTTTCAGGAAGGAAGGGATAAAGCCTTCTTAGAGGATCAAGGGTGTCGGCTATGTATATCAGCCGCGCCTCCACCCCCTTGTCTAGAAGGGCTCGGTAGACTGCATCGGCAGTCATCACCTCTCGCATATTTCCAACGTGAATTTGGCCAGAGGGGGTGATGCCGGTGGCCACCGTCTGGGGACCTCTATCCGCCAGTTTTTCGGCTACCACATCGGCCCAGTGAATGCTCATGGGCACCCATCGAGGCAGAAAGTGGTTATTAACCTTCCGCCGACCTTTCTGGAAAAAGGGATATGGAATGAAAGTCGAGAGGTGATCATGGATCGTCCATCTCTCGATGAGTATTTCATGAAGATCGCGTCAGTGGTGGCCACCAGATCCACGTGTTTGCGCCACAAGGTGGGATCGGTGATCGTAAGGGACAAAAGGATAATCTCCACCGGATACAACGGCGCTCCGACCGGCCTTCCTCATTGTCTAGAGATTGGGTGTCCTCGTGAGGGCGTAGAGAGCGGGACTTATCATGAGCGATGTAGAGCGGTTCACTCCGAGCAAAATGCCATCATCCAGGCGGCGATTCATGGAGTTAGCACGGTCGGATCAACCTTATATTGCACTCATCAGCCCTGTGTCCTTTGTGCCAAGATGATAATTAACGCTCAGATCGTGAGGGTGGTCTACGGGATAAGTTACCCTGACGACGAGGCGCTCAAGTTCTTGGAGCAGGCTGGAATCGAGGTGTTGCAGCTTCCTGACGTGGTTTTTGATTCTTGAACCTGTGATCCCTGATCAAAGCATTATCGGACCGGCCGCCCGCAAACTCACATACTTCAATCTGGATTTCACCTGAAAGGAAAAAGGATTTACCAGCCTACACCATATTGGCACGATTATGTTCGGGACGAAGGATCACTTGCGGGTTGAAAAAGGTCATCTTCAGATTGGCGGCGCCGACGCCGTGGAGTTGGCAGAAAAGTTCGGAACGCCGCTTTACGTCACGGATGAAGCGCGCCTCAGAGATAACGTCAGACGTTACCGGCAGGCGTTTCCTGACGCTTGGACTTACTTTGCCGTGAAGGCAAACGGAAACCTCACAATTCTCACGATTCTAGCTCAGGAAGGGATGGGTGCCGACGTATTCTCGGGAGGAGAATTGTCGCTTGCAAGGCTTGCTGGAATTCCGATGGAAAAGATCCTTTTCAACGGCAACTCCAAGCGGGAAGAGGAACTTGAGATGGCGGTCGATTCTGGCGCGAGGGTTTCGGCAGATTCCCTTGATGAGGTCAAGGCCCTCTCCCAGGTTGCAAGCGAAAAGGGCGCGGTGACTGAAGTTGTCTTCAGGGTGAACCCCGACGTTTCGGTGGAGACCCATCCCAAGATCGCAACTGGCCTTAGAACTTCCAAGTTCGGAATTCCCGCCCAAGAGATCGTCGAAGTCTACAAGACCGCAATGCAGCTTGATGGCGTAAAGCCTGTGGGGCTTCACTGTCACATAGGGTCCCAGATTCTGGAGATCTCGCCCTTCGTCGAGGCCATGACCAAGATGATGGATCTAGCCTCAAAGATTATCGATGTAGGTGGCAAGATCGAGATGATGGACTTTGGTGGAGGTCTTGGAATTCAGTACCATCCAGACGCGGTTGCGCCCAAACCTCTGGATCTTGCAGAAGGAATTCTTCCTGTATTCCAGGGAAGATGCAAGGATATTGGTATCTCGCCAAGGATGGTGCTTGAACCTGGCCGAAGCATAGTTGCAGATACCACCATTATGCTCACCAAGGTTAACACGGTCAAGAGAGCTCACGTGGATTTCGTGGGAGTGGATGCAGGGTTTAACCTCCTTGCAAGACCCATGCTTTACGACGCCTACCATCATGCGGTTGTTGCCAACAAGGCTGGCGAAAAGCCGACGGAAAAGTACACCGTGGTCGGTCCCATATGCGAAAGTGGCGATGTTCTTGCCAAGGATAGGAATCTGCCTTCCGTTGAACGTGGTGACCTGGTTGCGATGCTGGACACTGGAGCTTACGGGTTTTCGATGGCATCCATTTACAACGGCCAGCCCAGATGCGCCGAGGTATTGGTCAACGATGGAAAGCCCGAGCTGATCCGAAGAGCCGAGGATCGGAGCGTCTTTTTGTCCGGCCAGATCGTGCCGCCTCGAATCTTGGGCAAGAGATGAGATCGGGAGCCTGCAAATCGATGAAAACGCGACCGAATAAACCCTGGATGTTCGAAGATTATGGCCACCTTTTCGCCCCGGCTGGCTTTTAGGGCGCTTTGGCAGATGAGGGTCCGAAAGCGGCCCTTCGTCCTCTC
>CAZXBV010000175.1:0-3609 GCA_964639155.1 uncultured Methanotrichaceae archaeon | reverse complement strand
CTGGATCGCATCATCGTATTATCGGCCATAAATCCTGATCCACGACACTTTTGTGTATTTCGGATATCATTCTGCCAATACCACTATAAGATAATATTGGTTGCGAGGCAAAGACGTACCATGACCCATTTGAATACAAAACTCGATTGCTACAGCGACTTTAGATCCGATACTATCCACGTACTCATCGTCCAACTGAATGGTATTGTTTCGAACCAGGGCCAATATCAACAGTCGTTCTTCTCGAAAATCTACAAAAAATTAGATAGGTTGTTCTGGCCCTCACTGGAATGTGAGCGTGCCCTTTCCGTCTATGATGTGCCGCATTTCAGAATCGTCCGATTCAGAAGTGGCCCAGATCATCTTCACGGTCTGACCCGGGACAAAAGCCTTGTCCCACACGTCACCGGTCGCCATATTTCTCTTGAACTCGATCACGGTACGTCCATCTTTTTCAGAGCCTCCAAATTCCACCACATCGTCAGCGCCGCCCAGATCTGGATCTGGTGGATGTGGACCGTAACGCTCCACAGAGTATGCATCTCGCACATAAGCTTCGCCACCATCCACGCCTCCGATCACCATGTCCGCATCTTTCATCCACTCGGCAGGATCAAAGCCTATGGCAACCCAGCCTTCAGTCTTGCCTTCGATAGCCATGTAGAAGTACTCGGCATCGTTCTTCCAGCTGACCGAAAACTCATCTCTTGGCGCCTCGTATTTCAGGGCGTACTCGCCTTTTGAGACCTCACCATCGGGGGTCCACTCTGCAGTTACAACCTGAGCGGCTCCTCCTTCGGGAGTCTCTTCTCCAGACTGGTTTGCACAACCTGCGAAAAAAGCCGCCGCAACCACGAACAAAATGGCTATAAGCCTCGAATTCATGAACTTATATTTTCTCGCAATCACATAAAAAATGTGCGGAACAATTGACGGCATCAAGGTTACAGAGTGAGCTGAGATCGATCATTGGTTGAATGTTTCGTTTCGAATGAGTCTGATCTGGACATCAACCATGTGGCTCTGATTGGAAAAAAGCGATCGTCCGCTTCAGGTTGCGTTCCCGTGTGAGGGTGACTACTCCCTCGACTGAATGAAGTCACGGGCATTCTGCTGTTTTTCTCGTAAAGCTGGCCGAAGATGGGCGCTGTTACTCAGTTTGAGTTGAGTTGAATTTGGTTTTGATCTGTATCGGATCGGGATTTAATTCCATGATATGATAAAAGTTCTCTGAGTTCCAAGTTTTGGTTTTGCATACATTAATTTGATATTGAGTTGAATTAGTTCTACATACTCCAAAATAAATGTGATTAACGTAATCTCGTATCGTTTTTGTATTATGCGAGACAAAATAGTAGGGCATAAACGAGGCACGATCGAGTGAAAATTTGGAAAGTAGAGTAAAAGTTAATGGAGGTTTGTTGTATGGATCTGAAAATCATCTTGGCTTTGGCCTTATCGGCGCTGTTCATGACAGCGGCTTTGGCGTATGAGAGCGTTGACCTTGGACCTTACCAGGTCTCTTTTGAGCTCGACTTGGACTGCCCAATCGAGGTTGCAGAGCCCGTTTACGGCAAGACTTACGCTGGGATCGATTACGTCGATCGCTCGATAGCGTTGAGTTGTGATGAGGGATGGGCAAAGATCAACGTGACCGCATACCAAAGTCCTGTTCAGGCTGGAGATGTAGTGACGGCGAGCATGTCGAGAAAGTCACCTCCAGGGATTGGCTCTATCAGCATCGAGACGCGAGAGCAGCTGATAGATCGGCATTCAGGATTCTTCACGACGTTTGTTCCGGTCACTGGAAACGATGTCTATCAAGTCGTTTACTGGCCGGACAGGTACATTCTCTCTGGAGAGTACATGGGCCAGGTATCCTGTAAAGTGGCATCGAACCTTCCCTGGAGCAAGACAAGGGCGCTTTTCGAGACGTTCCACGTTGGGCAGCCTTCGCCTGAATCTTCCGGCGAGACTGTGAATGCAGGACCTTACCAGGTCTCTTTTGACCTTGGCGAAATCGACTACTCGGTCGCAGTTGAGGGGCCGATAGTTGGAACGACTCCTAAACGTGCCGGGGGCGAGGGATACGAAACATACAAAGTTACCCTAAAAAGCGACAGCAAGGCCGCCTCGATCGAGATCACCAGCTACGAAAGTCCAAAGCAGGTGAGCCTTGAAGGTGAAAAGCTCGTGATCGAAAGTAGCCTTAAGGCTGAAGGCTTTTCAAGCGTTCGGGTCACGGACCGGAATATCAATGACATTCCAGCAGTCCTAGTAACTGGCGAAAAGCCGGAAAGGGTGATCTACAAGGCCACCTACTGGCCAGATCAGAGTCAGCAGAACTGTGAAACGTTTGGTATGACGGTCTGTAAGATCAATTCGGACTACAAGTGGGCCGAAACGCAGCGTCTCCTTGATTCCTTTCAGGTTACCTGGATCGAAAGCGCCAAATCAGCGATTGAAATCGATAATGAGATCGAAACCGGGATCGAAACCGGGATCGAATCCGGGATCGAAACAGAACCCGAAGTTGTGACTCTGGATGCGACCAGAACTGAGACTGTGGTCGAAATTGAACCTGGACCAGAAACAGAACAAGATACGTTGGGATGAGAGGATGACCAAACGCCCCCTCTTTTTAATGGTGGTCCTGCTGGCGCTTCTATCCTACGCAGTATCGCCGTCAGAAGGGGCCGATCCCGATCCTTATGAAATAATCGATGAATACGCCCTCGTCACTCCTGAGGAGGTTGAGTCCTCGGTCGAGACCCTTGCAGCTTACTTGACCAAGCCTGCAAAGAGCGATGAAGAGAAGGCCCGAGCCATCTATCGCTGGATTGCAGAGAATGTGGATTACGATGTCAGGATCTATTCGAGATCTGTGACGATTTCGGGCGCGCTCAAGAAAAGTCCAGAAGATGTCCTTCAGGAAAGGGTCGGGGTGTGCAGTGACTACAGCTCGCTTTTCTGGGCTCTGTGTGAAGCGGCAGGGCTTGAGTGCGTCGTGATTTCAGGCTATGGGAAAGGTTACTCTTACGAGGTTGGCGCGCCCATCCTGGATCAAAACCACGCCTGGAATGCCGTGAAGATCGATGGCACGTGGCGGCTGGTCGACACGACTTGGGGCGCAGGTTACGTAGATGGGGGCCTGAAATTTATTCAGATGTTAGAGGATCACTATTTCTTTGCGCCACCAGAGGATTTTATTTTGGACCACCTCCCAATAGATCCAAAATGGCAGCTTCTCGATACGCCACTATCCAAAGAGGAGTTCGAAAGGCTTCCCCAAACCAAGTCATCTTTCTTCAGAAACGGGCTTAGTATAGTGAGTCCAAATGAGGGCATAATAAAGGCAAAGGCGGAAGGGCCAGTTGAGATCATCGTTTCTTTTTCTGCGCCCGATGACATCGTGGCGAGCGTCTCTCTTGAGAAGGATGGCCAAAAGCTGGACCGCGCAGCCTTTGTCCAGAAGGAAGAGGGGATCTACAGGGCAAGGGCGCGCACACCAGAGCCTGGGGATTACATATTTCGGATCTACTCGAAGCTGATCGACGATCCTGGGGTCTATGAAGGCTCGCTCTTCTATGCGATCAACGTCACTTCCAA
>CAZXBV010000174.1:0-3610 GCA_964639155.1 uncultured Methanotrichaceae archaeon | reverse complement strand
TTTTCAGGCGTACTGCCCAAAGCTCAAATCCAAAACTTCTTTTTTCTCCGAGTGGCTCTCTATTATCTTGGCCCAGGCCTGCTCGAAATCTCGATGATAAACCATGTCTCGTTCAGTCCTTATGGCAAACATCCCTGCTTCTGTGGCGATCGCCTTTAAGTCGGCACCGCTGGCTCCTTCAGTGGCGTCTGCGATCTTCTTTAAGCTCACGTCTTCGCACAAGTTCATGTGTCTAGTATGAATCGCGAGGATAGCCTTTCGGGCATCTTTGTTGGGCAAGGGAACGTAGATCAACCGATCGAACCGACCCGGCCTCAAAAGGGCCTGATCGAGCATGTCTACCCGGTTGGTGGCGGCGATCAGCTTGACTTCCCCACGAGGATCAAAACCATCCATCTCGGCCAGAAGCTGCATTAAAGTTCGCTGTACTTCGCGATCCCCGCTGGTGGCAGCGTCGATTCTGCGAGAACCTATGGCGTCCAGCTCGTCAATGAATATTATGGCAGGAGCTCTTCTTTGAGCAAGCTCAAAGAGATCTCTAACCAGCCGTGCCCCTTCGCCGATGTACTTTTGGACAAGCTCGCTTCCCACAACCCGAAGGAATGAGGCTTCGGTGCTGTGCGCAACCGCCTTGGCAAGAAGTGTCTTTCCGGTACCAGGCGGGCCATAAAGAAGAATTCCCTTGGGCGGCTCGATCCCCACCTTCTCGAAGAGATCCGGCCTTTTTAGAGGCAGCTCCACAGTCTCTCTAATCTCAGATGTCTGGGACTCAAGCCCACCGACCTGGTCGAAGCCCACACAAGGAGCTTCCTCTATCTCCATACCAAATACAGCAGGATCCTGAGACGAAGGAAGCGCGAACATGACTGCAAAAGACTGCTGGTTTAGAGCCACACGAGCACCTGGCTTGATCTCGTCCTCGATCAACTGAGATATGTTTACCACAAACCGAGGTCCTGTGCTGCTCTTGACAACGACTCTCTCGTCGTCCAGAACGTCGAGTACTGTACCCACTATCAAGGGGCCCGTTCTCAACCGCTCAAGCTCGCTTCGAAGCTTTCTTACCTCGCGCTCGAACTTGAGCCTCTGGTTTTCTATGATGCGCTTTTCACCCTCAGCTTTATCCTTTTGTTCTCGCAGCGCAAGGTTTCGTTCTTCGAGCTGACGCATGCGGTCCAGTAGATAACGCGAAAAATCAGTTCCTACTCGCGAATCGCTCATGCCATCTCCAAAGCATATTTAACGTTGATTGCTATAAAAGTTTTCCGAGATGAGCGTACATGCAATGTGAGATATGCGGTGCGGAGATTCCCGGCAGGCCAAAAAAGGTGCTTATCGACGGATCTGAACTGCAGGTCTGCGAAAAATGCGCCAAATTTGGAGAGGTCGTAGACAAGTTCTCCCCCGTCCCAAGAAAGATCGTGCCTAACGAGCGGGCCTTCAGGAAACCAGCTCCAATATCCCGATTTCGTCGTCGCGACGAGTTTAGGGAGATGCCCGAGCTAGTTCCAGACTACGGAAAGGTGGTGCGAGAGGCAAGAGAGAAGATGAAACTCACCCCAGAAAAGCTGGGCAAGAAGATCAAAGAGAAAGCATCCCTCATCAAAAAGATCGAACGTCACGATATCGTGCCCGAGGATGCGGTAAGGAAAAAGCTGGAAAAAGAGCTGGACATCAAGCTGATAGATCAGTTAGGCGATGAAGAATGGAGTTCAAGAGGAGGGGGAAAGGGTCTGACCCTGGGAGATATAGCCTCTATAAAGAAGAGGTGATAAAAGAGGCTGCCCAGACCTTGATCCGCGACGGGGTCGTGATATACCCCACCGAGACCGTTTACGGCATAGGTGCCGACGTTTTCTCAAGAGAGGCTGTAAAGAGAGTCTTTGAGATCAAGAAGAGACCTACGTCCATGCCGCTCTCGGTGGCAGTATCCAGCTTTGCAATGGCAAGTGAGGTGGCCGAGTTGAGCGATTCAGATCTTGAGCTTTTGGAGGCGCTGCTGCCAGGGCCCGTCACCTTTTTGGTGAAAAGGGGCCCGAAACTTCCAGATATCGTGACTGCGGGCTCGCCGCTCGTTGGGATGAGGTATCCGGATCATGCCCAGGCCCTGAAGCTGATAGAGCGGTCAGGTCCAATAACCTCGACCAGCGCTAACCTGACCGGGTCGCCTCCACCGACAAGCCTTGAAGAGCTCGATCCAAGGGTGGCAAATAAGGTAGACCTCATCCTCGATGGCGGAAAAGCCAGGTTTGGCAAGCCCTCAACTTTAGTTGACCTGAAGGGCAGAAAGGTGATCAGAGAAGGTGCAGGAATAGATCGAGTACGGGAGGTGATAGGATAGACGTTAGAATCAGAGACTTCTTCCAGACGGATGATAGCTGGATCTTCGCGGTGGTGGATTATCATCATCCGCGAGGAATCAGGTCGATGCTCAGATACGTGCTAGATCCAGGGGGCGAAAGGCATTCTGGAGGTGTAAGGTACCAAAAGCTGGACTTCGATCAGGCCTTCGAGTTCCTTCGAAATGCAAGGCCAGATTACGTCGATGACGTTCATGTAGTTCCAGAAGAAGACGTGGCAGACTTCTACCGGCCAGATAAGGTTTTGCCCCTCGTCGCCAAAGAGAGCCCCAAGGTAAAGAAGATCGTCACTCTCCTGAAAGATGGTGGCATCCCTGAGGAGAAGATGGGTATCACGGGTTCTTGGTTGGTAGGGTTGCAAGGTCCAAGCTCGGACATCGATTTTGTGGTATACGGCGAAGAATGGTGGAAGGCAAGAGACTTGATCGCCAGGGCCAAGGAAGAAGAAGGCGGCCCGATTCAGGATCTGGATGACGCCACATGGAAGAAGATCTACGCAAAGAGGGTTCCAGAGATAAGTTACGAAGAATTCGTCCTTCACGAAAAGAGAAAGGGAAATCGAGGGCTTGTGGACGGAACCTACTTCGATCTTTTATTCACAAGAGACTGGGACCAGATAGGAACGCCCCATTTGCCTGGTGAAAAGATCGAACGAAAAAAAATTGTTGCAGAGGTGGTGAGCGCCGACTTTGCCTTCGATAACCCCGCCGTATTCAGGATAGATCATGACGAGATCGATGAGATCTTGTGTTACACCCACACTTACGCAGGCCAGGCACTTCCCGGTGAGACCGTGGAAGCAAACGGCGTCGTCGAGAAGACTGAGCGGGGATTGAGGCTCGTTGTGGGAACGAGCAGAGAGGCGAAAGGAGAATGGATCCGATCGCTGACCCTTCTAAAAGAGGCCTCCTCGAGATAATTGAGTTTCTCAAGAGCGCCTACCGGCTCGAGGTGGATATCGATATCCAAATAACCTCTGAGCCATTCCTCCTTGGCGGAACTTTCCGCGAGAAGGGATCTTATCAGATATTCATCTCAGAGCCAGAACAATACCTTTTGCTTCACGAGTTCTACCACGTGCTTGGTCTCAACTACCCGCCACTAAAGTGATGGGCATGTAATGTGCCCTGGTTGATCAAATTCCCGATCGAGGTGTTTTACAAGATCGGGAGCCGATACGAACGAATTTATAGTTGAGAACCGATTAGATGATACTAATCGGTTCTCGCCAGAATAGTGCTTAACGATAC
>CAZXBV010000173.1:0-3614 GCA_964639155.1 uncultured Methanotrichaceae archaeon | reverse complement strand
TCTGACATTCCCGGAGACATAATACCCCAAGAAGACTAGTGAAGTGAGCACACGATATCTTCGATGAAGCTCAAAAGGGCGAGATCTCACAACGTCACGAGGCCCCCTCAAATCTTTTTTAAGATATTTCGTTAGCTAAGACGGTGGGGTGTCATCCCTTGAGATTTTACCTCGATCACTCTTGGGAGGAAACTTCGCTATTTATTAGAGGGAGCCTCATTTAAAATTTATCCAAATTAAGCTGAGATCCTGGTGCCTCGATGTCGCCTGAAGGCCAGAAGTGCGAGCAGTGCCGCAAGAATCGTCACCTGCCAGGACACAGGAATGGCCTTCGATCTATCAGGCAGTTTTGGCCCATTACTAGAATCATTACCATTCGCGTTCTCCACAAGATCGCCCAAGTTCACTTCAAACCCCACCAAGTCCATCTCGCCGCCGGCATAGATCCTGGTCACGGTGAGGTTCAACATCTCTTCGCCCTCAACACGCTCGCCATAAGTGAAATTTTCGCCTACCCGGAGGAGGGAAGACTCTAAAATGCCCTTCTCGTCACGAAGCTCGACCCAGACTGCACCTGAACCTGGGTTCACGTCCAGAACCACCAGGGTCAGATTGTCAGCGAAATCGAGAGACTCTCGCGTTGAGACAAAAATCTCGCCAGCAAAGGCAGTCTCCAGAATTATCAGAATTGACAAGAGGAGATACGTTATGCGCCTCATCTTAACGTTTCCTGATTATTAGATATATATATCCAAATCGGTCAGATATGTCGACCGCATAAATTTGGGGATATATTATCACACGAAGTTACATTAGGAAAGGGTTTATTAGTTATTAACCCCATTTTAGGTAATACGAATCGTAAAAAACGTAATATTGGTGATTTTTGTGGCAGGAGATGTAGGAATACTAATTCTGGGTCACGGCAGCACGAAGCCGTACAACAAGCAGATGGCAGAAGCTTACGCCGAGATGATTAGCAAAACCCACGACGGACCCGTTAGAACAGCCTTCCTAAACATGGATGAGCCAAACATCGAGGCGGGACTCGCAAGTTTCCAGGAAACGGACGTGAATACCATAATCGCGCTTCCCATATTCTTGGCTCACGGGGTTCACACCATGGAAGACATTCCAAAAGAGCTGGGTGTAGATCCAGAGCTCAGAAAGGGCAACTGCAAGCTGAACGGAAGAGAGGTGGAGATACGCTGCTCCGAGCCACTGGGCGTGGACGAGGCCGTTGCGAAACTTGCATATCGCAGGGCGATGGAAGCGCTCAAATAGGCGTTCTTGACACGATCCACGGCGCAAAGGTGATCGCAGAAGCGATGGGGCGGCGCGGCATCAAAGCCGCGCCCCTCGAGGTTTACCATCACGAACCAGATATATCAGGCTTCGACTTGATAGTTGCGCCGGTTCATCTTCCACCCGATAACCCCACTTTCAAGAAGGCCGTCGATGGTGGAAAAGCTTGGATCACGCACCATCAGGCCGTAGGAGAGTTACTCTGTGGAGAAAAAGAGTTCAGGGTCTTTGAGATTACCGGAACACACAGCAAGACCACCACTGCCTTGA
This sequence comes from uncultured Methanotrichaceae archaeon, assembly GCA_964639155.1. GTDB lineage: Archaea > Halobacteriota > Methanosarcinia > Methanotrichales > Methanotrichaceae > CAYWZG01. Next base: position 2,039 of record CAZXBV010000173.1, on the reverse strand, counting down.
TCCTCGCAAAGATCCTCTCTGCCAAGAGAAGGATCGTATCCCACACGACGAGAGGAGTCGAGCTTTGGGAAGACGGCAATAGCCAGGTTCTCAGGGCAGGGCTTAGCATCACTCCAGGAAACGTGATCGTGGCCATGGAACTGGCTCGCTCTTCTCAAGCGGACGACTTGATATGCGAGATATCTCTTGGCGGAACCGGCCTTGCAGATTATGGGATCTTGACCAGCTTTGCAGGAGACTACAAGATAGCTGATGAAACCAAATGGGCAAGCAAAGCCAAGCTCCAGATGGTCGACCTGGCCTCCTTCGAGTCGAAGCTGATCGCCAACGTCGATACAAACACAGCTCCAGATCTCTCTTTTGGCATAGATGGAGACGTTCAATGCGATGCGAAAGAGATACGAGCTGGAAAGACCAGATGCGACCTCGAACTTGGCGAAGGGTTTGACCCAAAAAGCTACGTAACGGGCCTATCTGCAGCCGTCGCTGCTGCCATGGAAGCTGGCTTTCCGATCGAAGATATCGTATCGTCCTTAAAAGGGTTTGAAGGGTTCAGTGGCCGGATGAAGAGGACCTACGAGGCCGGCGTCATAGTTTATGATAATTCCAACTCGGGTCTCAAGCTCTCCGGTGTGGGAGAAGGGCTAGACTACGCCAAAGGCGAGGGCCTTTTGGGCCTGGTGGTGGGCGAAGAAGCCGAGACCGTCTGCGAGGGAATGGACATTCCAGGCTTGGTCGAGCTTCTGAAAACGCGTCGAGAAGAGATCGACGTTCTTGTTCTGGTTGGCGAACGATTGGAAAGTTATGCCCAAGAACTCGACGCTCAGACCGCACCGGACCGTCCCACAGGCCACATCCAGGGAAGAGAGTCCCTGAAAAAAGGCGATCGTCTACTTTCATGCGTTAAATGTTTTAGGTGACAGGATAATGGCAACCATTTCAAAAGAGATTCAGATTTTACATCCCAGGCCCAGCTCGATAGTGGCGGCACTCTACACGCTGCGAGATCTGGGCGTCGACGTGGTTATAATGCACGGGCCTAGCGGATGCTGTTTCAAGCACGCAAGGCTTCTTGAAGAAGATGGAGTTCACACGTTAACCACAGGACTTGATGAGGTCGGTTTCGTATTCGGCGGCCAAGATCAGCTCACCAGCCTTCTCCAAAAGGCCAACGAATTGTTCAACCCGAAGATGATCGGTGTGGTGGGAACTTGCAGCAGCATGATCATCGGTGAAGATCTGCATCAAGCTGTGGCCGAAGCTGGATTGGAAATTCCAGTCATCGAGGTAGAGGTTCACGCGGGCTACAGGGACAACACTAAAGGGGTCATAATCACCCTGGAAGCGGCTTTGCTTGCCGGATTGATAGATGAAAACGAGTTCAAACGGCAAAAGTCCCTCTTAGAGAAGGCAACAGAGGTAGAACGGCTACATGGTGCCGCCAGCAAAGAGTACCTTGAGCCTGAACGGGGCGACCTCAAGTACAAGGTAGCATCCCGCCTGATGGAGCTCATGAAAGAGGGAAAGAAGGGTCTAAACGTCCTCAACGCGAAGAAAGAGACCTCCTACATGTTCGCCGACATAAATATGGCGGTGGCAGAGGCGGCAAGGGCTTTTGGCACAGAGGTTACGACTCTTGCAAACCTGGATGATTCAAAGGGCCTTCCCAAGGTGAGAAGAGACGCCAGAAACGTTCTCCAGGGACTGGAAGAAAGGGGCGTTGAGGTTGACCTGTTGATCGGCGGGCTTGATGAGTACCCAATCGCAGGAGAGGCTGTGGCTCGGTATTTAGACGAGCACAAAGAAGACGGTTACGACTTTGTCGTGTTATCAGGAGTACCACATGCCATACCCTCAGATTGTCTGGAAGGGATGGAGATTTTCTCGATAACCAACGGTCCAAGACAGGTCAGACCGATCCGCGAGCTAGGCCACCATCACGTTGTGGTGGAGGTAGACCTTCACCCCAAGACATTGGGCGTGAGCACAATTGTAGAATCCGAGTTCGGCGCAACTCTGCGAGAGATGAGCCGCGCCGA
>CAZXBV010000172.1:0-3617 GCA_964639155.1 uncultured Methanotrichaceae archaeon | reverse complement strand
ATGGCTTTGCTGGAAATTAGGGGCGTATCCAAGCTGTTTAAGGCGAAGGGAAAGACCTTCGAGGCCCTGCGCGACGTGAACTTGAACGTAGGCGATAACGAGTTCGTATGCCTCGTGGGCCCCTCTGGATGCGGCAAGACCACTCTTCTCAGAATAATTGCAGGACTAGAACACCCCACCAGTGGCCAGGTCCTCCTCGACGGAGAGCCCATAACGGGCCCGGGCCCGCAAAGGGGGATGGTGTTTCAGGAGTACTCGCTCTTTCCCTGGAGAACTGTCCTCGACAACGTGATCTTTGGCCTGCAACTGAAAGGCATCTCCAAAGAAGAGAGAAACGAAAGAGGTCGCACCTACCTCAAGATGGTGGGGCTAGAACCCTTCGAATCAAGCTACCCCCACGAGCTATCCGGCGGCATGAAACAGAGAGTTGCTATCGCAAGGGCCCTCGTGAACGAACCTCGCGCACTCCTTATGGACGAACCTTTCGGGGCGCTCGACGCCCAGACCAGAAACATCATGCAGACCGAACTGCTCAAGATCTGGCACGAAGAGAAGAAGACCGTGATCTTCGTGACTCACAGCATGGACGAGGCCATATACCTAGGCGACCGGGTCGTGATCATGGCGTCCAGGCCAGGAAGGATCTACGACATAATGGAGATCGACGTTCCCAGGCCCCGAAACAGAACTAGCTCCGACGTGAACAGATGCCGAGAACGCATCCTAAAAGACCTTCGAGCCCTGAGAAAGGACCTGGGCCAAGAGTAATCAAGGCCGAAATCGGGCACGTTTACGCTTTCGCGCGTGTGACATATGCAAAACGATTGGGCAAAATCAAAATCAAAGAACAAACACAGACGAGCACCTACCTTGTTAACTTCGGCCCAGTACAGGGCCCCCATCCTCCGAACGTCACGCGAACTCCAGATGACTTCGAGGGAGCGTTTATATCCCGCGAAGACCGAATTTATTCTGAGTTGACGAAATATTGGTGAGACCGTTGGAACGATCTTTGACAAAACCGTTGAGCAGATCCAAGTGGATGGAGCTTCCACGAAAAGTGGTAGTGGGAAGCGGAGCCGTGGCCGAGGTGGCCGATGTCTGCAGATCCCTCAAGTTAAAGGGCACAGTCCTCATAGTGACCGGCCCTAGAACCGGCCAGGTGGTGGGCCAAAAGGTCGCTCAACGGATGGAAGAAGACGGGTTCGACACGATCTTGCACGCGACCAAATCTTCAAAGACCGAAGAGGTGGACGTGGCCCAAAGCCTCGCTTGCAAGAACGAATCAGGCTTTCTTATCGGGGTTGGCGGTGGCCGGTCCATCGACATTGCAAAGCTCGCTTCACAAAGGGCTGGCGTTCCCTTTCTGAGCGTGCCCACCGCAGCCTCCCACGACGGCATCTGCTCGGCCCAAGCATCTCTCACCATAGATGGCGAAACAACCTCAATACCTGCCCAATCGCCCTTGGGAATCGTGGCAGACACCAACATAATATCGAAAGCTCCGCCCAGACTTCTCGCAGCAGGATGCGGCGACATCATATCCAACTACACCGCAATCCTCGACTGGAAACTGGCCCAACGGCTCAGAAACGAAGAGTACAGCGAATATGCCGCTGCCCTCTCGGAAATGACTGCAAGGATGATCGTCGAGACCGCCCCCGAACTGAAACCGGGCCTCGAAGAGTCCGCCAGGGTTGTAGTCAAGGCCCTGATATCCAGCGGGGTTGCCATGAGCATCGCGGGGTCCTCAAGGCCTGCCAGCGGTTCAGAACATAAGTTCGCCCATTCAGTAAACCAGATTTCGCCCGGAAAAGCCCTTCATGGCGAACTTTGCGGCATCGGTACTATCATGATGATGTACCTTCATGGCGGAGACTGGAAGACCATTCGCGAAGCCCTAAAACAGGTAGGTGCGCCCACCACTGCCAGAAAAATGGGGCTCGAAGACGATACGGTGATCGAAGCCCTCGTCAACGCCCACAATATTCGACCCGAACGCTACACCATACTGGGATCTGGCCTTACCAGAGAGGCCGCCCTCAAAACTGCCAAGATCACCAAAGTAATATGATTATAGAATTATTTCAGGAGACATATTCATGCCCGAGGCAACTACACAGATCACACTGATAGGAACTAAACTTGCGACGATCGGAATGGAATTCATCTTCAAAGGAGCCACGTTCGAGTGCGAAAACTGCAAGCTCAGGAACACCTGCACCGGCTTAGAGCCAGGAAGAAGGTATAGAGTCCTGGGGCTCAAGGGAGATCTCATACACGAATGCCCAATCCACGAAGGTGGGGTGAGGGCTGTAGAGGTAACAGAAAGCCCAATCATCGCGGCCATCGACACCAGAAAAGCTTTCGCTGGTTCCAAGACCATTCTCGAGCTGATAAAGTGCAATGACGAGAGCTGCAACATGTACGAGCTATGCCATCCCATTGGACTGAAAGAGGGTGACCGATGCACCATCGTTGAGGTGATCGGCGAGGCCCCAGACGATTGCAGCCTGGGACACAAACTAAAATTGGTGGAACTGAAACGATGACACTAGACCCCATCGATCCTATCGTTATTCTGGTGAAAACCAATTAGTGTTATCGAATTGGTTTTCGACTATCCATAGCTCTTCAAGACTGCAGGATCATGACACCGAGGCTTACCTACTCAAAGAACGTGTTCATACCCGTCACTCATCTATGCAGGAACCAGTGCGGATACTGTACATTCAGGCGGGATCAGGACGGAATTATCAGCCGAAAGGAGGCGCTTCAAATCCTGGATCTCGGAAAGGAGAATGGTTGCACCGAAGCTCTGTTCACCTTTGGCGAAAGACCGTGGGAAGTTCCCGGATCGAGCGCTTCAATCCAGATGGAAAAAGACAATCTGTTCGGGCGATTGATCGAGCTTTTCGAGCTTGCCTTGGAACGAGATCTCCTCCCCCACACCAACGCAGGAGTTCTCTTTGAAGAAGACATGAAAACGCTTGCACCCTACAACGCCAGCATGGGCCTTATGCTCGAAACCCTCGCCAAGGTCGAAGCTCATCGAAACTCGCCAGGAAAGAGCCCTAAAGTTCGGCTCGAAGCAATCGCCACGGCAGGGCGGCTCAAGATACCTTTTACCACCGGAATCCTGGTGGGGATCGGCGAAAGCCGGACGGACCGGATCAGATCACTCCAGGCCCTGGCAAGCCTCCACAGGTCTTTTGGCCATCTGCAGGAGGTTATCGTCCAACCCTTTGATCCAAAACCTGGAACGCCGATGGCCCATATCAGTCCACCTACCATGGAGGCGCTCAAAGATGCGGTCAGATCCGCAAGATCGATCCTTCCGCCATCCGTCTCGGTCCAGACGCCACCCAACCTTGCAGAGCCAAAACCCTTGATAGAATCAGGTGCCGACGATCTGGGCGGAATCAGCCCTGTGACGTCAGACTGGATCAATCCTGAGCGGCCCTGGCCCAAGCTCGAACGGCTCCAAGAGGAACTTTCTGACTACGACCTAAGAGAGAGGCTACCGGTCTATCCCAAATATATCGAGCTTGGATGGCATGGAAAAAAGACCCACAAGCTGACAAGAAGGCTGGCGGGATCCGATGGACTTGCCATAT
>CAZXBV010000171.1:0-3644 GCA_964639155.1 uncultured Methanotrichaceae archaeon | reverse complement strand
CGATAATTTAATGCGTGCGTATTCTGGGAAAACTTCATAACTTATGACCCGATTAGACAATCCCTTAAGAGAACGGCCCTATTCTCCTGTAGATATGGCCGAAAAATGATGACGATCTGTGAGAGGTGCGCGAATTGCAAGCCCAAAATCAAAGATCGAGGCTGAAGCTGGAAGCAAAAGCTGCAAAGGCAAAGTTGGCCCTGTGCGAGTTCATCCAACTCAGACGAGTAGCCTTCTTTTCCAACTATGCATTAGCCCTCTTCATCATCCTGACGCTGAACTTCGCCCTTCCAAGGCTCATGCCTGGAGACCCTTTCCAGGCGATCTACGGCGAAGAAGCGCTCCTCGTCATAACCCCAGAACTCGAAGCCGAAATCATCCAGAGGTTCTCCCTCGACAAATCTATGACCGAACAGTTTGCAGCCTACATCCTCGCCCTCCTGAGAGGGGACCTTGGGTACTCTTACTACTACAGCGAAGGCGTCCTTGACGTGATACTCGACTTTATTCCCTGGACTCTTCTCTTGACCGGTTCTGCCCTGATAATTTCGACTCTGATCGGCCTATTCTTGGGCATAACTTCAGGCTACAGGCGCGGCAAAACCCTGGACAAAAGCCTGCTTGCGCTCCTGATGTTCTTGAACGGCTTTCCCGACTTCTTCGTTGGAATCCTCCTTCTCATCGTCTTCGGGGTGACTTTAGGTGTGGTCCCCCTGTCCGGTGCCATCACCCCTTACAGCGGCTTTGGGGGAATCGATCTTGTCAAAGACGTTTTGCACCACCTCATAACGCCGATGACGTCTTTAGTCCTGGTCTGGATATCAACCACATACATTCTTGCCAGAAACACCATGGTCACGGTCCTTGGAGAAGGGTTCATCGTAACGGCAAGGGCCAAAGGATGTCGTGAAAGAGAGATCGAGTACAGACATGCAGGCCGAAGCTCGCTTCTTCCAGTGGTCACGTCGACGGGCCTTCATATTCCTCACCTCATAACCGGCGCGCTCTTCATCGAGATAGTCTTCTCTTATCCTGGTGTGGGGCTCTTGCTGTACAACTCTCTTCTCACGAGAGACTACCCAATGATCCAAGGGATACTCTTGATGGTAACTGTATCAGTCCTCGCCGTGAACTTGATGGTCGATCTGCTCTACCAGAAACTCGATCCGAGGGTGAGCAATGCACGTTAACGTCTGGGGCGAAGTGGTCGGAAACAACGTGGGGAAATTCGGACTATTTTTAATAGGGTTGATGGTGACCCTCGCAGTCTTTGCGCCCCTCCTCACGCCATACGGTCCTTTCGAGAAGACTGATAGCAAGGCGTTCGCTCCACCTTCAGCCGAACATTTGCTTGGGACCAACGACGCGCGCCAGGATATATGGACCCGTCTCATTTATGGCGCTCGAACCTCTCTTGCAGTTGGATTCGGCGTTTCCCTCCTTTCCACCTTCGTAAGCGTCCTCATCGGCGGAACTTCTGCAATCTTCGGCGGCTTTTACGATCGATTCTGGATGAGGTTTGTAGACGCGCTTCTTGCGATACCGTCTCTGGTGGTGATAATCCTCGTTGCCACTTATCTCCGTCCAAACCTTCTCTTGATGATCGTGCTTCTATCGGCCCTGACTTGGCCGGGTGGTGCAAGAGTGATCAGAGCTCAGACACTCTCGATAAAGGAGAGGATGCACGTTTCTGCCGCCCAAACTTTCGGTGCTGGATGGTCTCACATCCTTTTTCGACACATCATGCCAGACCTTGGACCCATTCTGGTGGCGATGATGATACAGGACGCAAGAAGGGCAGTATTCATGGAGGCAGGCCTCTCTTTCCTTGGAGTTTCCGACCCCTCGATGATAAGCTGGGGAAAGATGATGCAGTTTGCAAGGGTCTTCACTTATATGGAAATCTGGAAATGGTGGCTCGTTCCCACAGGGCTGGCCCTTTCCTTGACATTGATCGGCCTTTCCTTCACTGGATTTGCAATCGAGGCGGCTCTAGACCCGCGCCTGAGACGGAATCGGGGCGGGCATGGTGCCAGACATGATATCGGACATGTTGACGGACATGGTGGTGACTAATTTATGTTGAAAATCGAGAACTTGAAAGCATCTTACGACGGTCACCAGATCCTAAACGGCGTGACCCTCTCCTTGGAAAAAGGAGACTCTTTGGCGATAATAGGCGAATCTGGTGCTGGCAAGACCACACTTGGGATGAGCGTGATGGGCCTTCTCAACGGGAGCTGTTCTGGCAAGATAACCTTTCAGGGAAGGGACATGCTCTCTTTGAGCGAGAACGAACGGCGCAAAATCAGGGGAAAAGAGATCTCCATGGTATTTCAGAACGTGGAAGACGCTCTCGACCCATTATACAAAATATCAGACCAGATAATCGAAGCGGTCCGGGTCCACGAAGGCGGCGAAGACGCGGTCAAAAGAGCCCTAGACCTTCTTGAATCGATGGGCTTAGACGAAAGGAAGGCCAATTCCTATCCTCACCAACTCAGTGGCGGCGAAAAGCAAAGGGCACTCATCACAATGGCGCTCGCAAACGATCCAGAAGTGGTGATCCTCGACGAGCCGACGGCGTCGCTGGATGCCATCAGCAAGGCTGACATCACCTGGATTTTAAGAGAGCTAACCTCTGAAAAGATATCACTGGTCATCACCCACGACATATCCGCCGCATCGAAGCTTGCCGACAACATGGCAGTATTATACGCAGGAAGAATTGTCGAGATCGGCCCTACAAAATCGCTCCTGGAAAACCCGCGCCATCCTTACACTCGTGGCCTCATCAGGTCGTCACCCAACATGACCAGCACAAAAGACCTCCAGGGAATACCTGGCAGGATGGTTCATGGCGTGGGAGGGTGCCCTTTTCACGAGCGATGCACTCAAAGGATCGATATGTGTTCAAAAGAAGTCCCCCCTCTTGTGGATGCTGACAATGGAAGGAAGATCGCCTGTCATCGAGGCGGGATCGTTCCTCTTCTTGAGCTGAATGGACTTGAGAAGTGTTTTGAGAGCTTTAAAGCGGTGGACGGGGTTGACCTCACACTCTACGAAGGCGAGACCATTGCTCTCGTGGGCGAAAGCGGTTCTGGCAAGACGACGCTTGCCAAGATGATAATAGGATTGCTAACCCCCAACGCGGGCGAAATCCAGCTCGAAGGCGAAACGGTGGGCCAACGGTCCAAAGAGTTCTACAACAGAGTCCAAATGATATATCAAAACCCAAAAGAGTCGATCAGCCACCGTATGAACGTCCTTGAGGCGGTCCGAGAACCTCTGGACGTCCAAAATATAGGGCGGGCCAAAGATAGGGTCGAGTGTGTCAAGCGGGTTTTAGAAGAGGTCGAACTTTCCTCTGACGATGATTTCCTCGGAAAATATCCTCACCAGATCAGTGGTGGCGAAGCCCAGAGAGTGGCAATAGCAAGAGCGCTCGTCTTGAATCCCAAGCTTTTGATAGCTGACGAGCCCACTTCTGCATTAGACGCCAGCGTCCAAGCCAAGATCCTCAAGCTGCTCTTGAACCTCCAGGAAAAGAGGGGCTTATCCATCCTCTTCGTGACTCATGACATCGCCGTGGCAAGAAAGGTGAGCGATAGGATGGCAGTCATGTTAAAAGGTCGGATCATTGA
>CAZXBV010000170.1:0-3644 GCA_964639155.1 uncultured Methanotrichaceae archaeon | reverse complement strand
CCGCCCTTATCCCTCATTTTTTGGTCGCCTAAGGCGGCGAGGGTGAGAGCCTTTACAGGTCCAGTCGAAAGCAGAGGCTCAACGAAAAAGACTGCACACCAGACGTTACCGAGATTTTCCACCTTTGCGAAGGCTGCTGTATGCGGAAGGCTTATATAGTTCCGTTGGCGAAAAGAGCTTGTCCGTTTTCCGATTTTGGGACGTTGGGGCGCAATGAGTAAAAGGTTGCAAGCCAAGGTTATGATCCTGATCACACTCCTGCAGGCGTGAGTTGGTTTCATAGGTGTGAATCACATACAAACACGTCATTACAAGGACTATCCCCACCAATCACTATAGAGCAAAGAGACGGGTTAGGCTTTGGAGCTTGTTGATTTGGCTTATGATGGGGCACGTTGATCCTCAAAGCCCTTGTGTAGAGGAGACGCGGACGATGAGATTCAGATTTGAGGCTGTCGGAATCTTGAGATGTAAATTGTGCATGTGCATGATTGGTACGATTTCTTGAGATAACTGTGTCTCGAATCGATGAGAAAACTTGAATCCGCGAGAAACTGTGATCTGATAGCGTTCGAATATTCGAAGACCAAAAACATGAAGTCAACCTCCATCCTGCAAAGTATATGCCAAAATCGGTTTTGAGGAAACGATACGATGAACCGCTATTGGCACCTGAAACGGAACTTGTCGCTAGGCCTCATATCAAAGAGATGCGCCTAACAAGCTCTGTTGGAAGGTTGTTTTGCAAGGTGGAAAGTTGGTGGTCGAGAGACAGTCGTCGGGTCAGAATGTAGTCGATTAGGTCGAGGCTACGGCCTTCGCATCGAAATGCTAAAAACCTCCCTATTATGTTGAGAGGTATAGCCAAATTTTAGTCAGAGGTATCCAGATGGTCGAAGTGTTCAAAGGCACAACTACGGTGGGAATTGCCTGCAAAGATGGCGTCGTGGTCGCTTCAGAGAGCCGAGCCACCATGGGCAGTTTCATTGCGAGCAGCACAGCGCAGAAGATCTACAAAATAGCTGATCGAGTCGCTATGACCACTGCTGGCGTAGTGGGCGACGCCCAATCCCTGGTCCGGATGGTCCAGGTCGAGTCGAGACTATACGACATGCAAAGAGGCGAGTCGATGACCGTTCGAGGAACGACATCTCTCCTTTCCAACGTGTTGAGCGCAAGACGATATTTTCCCTACATGGTCCAGTTGCTTTTGGGTGGCGTTGACAAAAACGGTCCACAACTCTTCTCCTTAGACGCCCTGGGTGGCCAGATCGAGGAGAGGAAAGTGGTGGCCACAGGTTCTGGATCCCCTACCGCCTATGGAGTTCTTGAAGCTCTCTATAACCCTGAAATGAATGTTGATGAGGGTGCTGAACTTGCAATAAAGGCGATACATAACGCTATGAAAAGGGATTCGGCTTCTGGCGACACCATCAAGGTGGCTAAGATAACTATAGAAAAATACGAGGAGGTAGACGACTCCGAAATTGATCGAGTCCGTCATACCTTATAGATAAACTTTTTTTGGGTGTGTTCCTAATTGTCGGTCGAGGAAGTTCTCCTTGAGCTCAAGCAAAGGGTGCAGAGCAAGCTGCCGCCGAATATAAACGTCACCGGCCTGGAGTTCGAAGGTCCTGAGCTGGTCATATACACGGACGATCCGCGGCGGCTGGCAGATGACGGTGAGATAATCCGTTCTCTAGCAAAAGATCTGAGGAAACGAGTTGTTGTAAGGCCCGACCTAAAGGTCCTGGCCGATCCAGAAGAGGCGATTCATAAAATTCAAGAAACGGTTCCTCAAGAGGCGGGACTTACTGACTACTACTTTGATGGCGAGACCGGTGAAGTGGTCATAGAGGCAGAAAAACCCGGGCTTGTCATCGGACGGCATGGCGCAACGCTGCGCGAGATCACAAAGCTCATAGGCTGGACTCCAAAGGTGGTGCGCACTCCTCCAGTCCGATCCTCGACCATCGCCAACACCAAAGATTATCTGCGCAGCGTCGAAGCAGAACGAAAGCAGATCTTAAAGACTATAGGCAGGAGAATTCACAGAGATGTCGCCTCCAAAGACCAGTGGGTGAGAATCACCACTTTAGGCGGATGTAGAGAAGTTGGCAGAAGCTGCATGCTCCTTTCCACGCCCGAGTCCAAGATAATCGTCGACTGCGGCATAAACGTGGGGTCAGATGACAGCGCAACGCCCTACCTTTACGTTCCTGAAGTCTACCCTCTAAGCCAGATAGATGCCGTCGTTTTGACCCATGCCCATCTCGATCATGCCGGGCTCGTTCCGATGCTATATAAGTACGGTTACGAGGGGCCAATCTATTGTACCCAGCCCACAAGGGACCTATCCGTCCTCCTCCAGCTCGATTACATCGAGGTCGCAGGAAGAGAAGGAAAACGTATCCCTTACAACTCGGCCATGATTCGGGAGGCTCTAAAGCATACTATCACCCTAAACTACGGAGACGTGACTGACATCGCACCCGACACCAAGCTGACAATGCATAATGCAGGTCACATATTGGGATCGGCCATCTGTCATTTCCATGTAGGTGATGGGCTTTACAATGTGGCTTTCACCGGCGACTTCAAGTTTGAGAAGACGAGGCTCTTTGATCCGGCCGTTAACAGTTTCCCAAGGCTTGAGACCTTGGTGATAGAGGCTACTTACGGCGGGTCCAACAGCATACAGCCATCGAGGAAAGAGGCCGAAAAAAAGCTCCTTAAGGTGGTACAAAATACAATCTCTCGAGGTGGCAAGGTCGTGATCCCTGCCTTTGCTGTGGGAAGAAGCCAAGAGGTTATGGTGGCGCTAGAAGAGGCCATCAGGAAAAAGAAGTTGGGCGATATCAACGTCTATCTGGACGGCATGATCTACGAAGCAACTGCCATCCACACCACCTACCCGGAGTATCTAAACAATGAACTTCGAGACTTGATATTCCACAAGGGGATCAATCCATTCTTGTCTGAGTGTTTCGTTCAGGTGGAGAGCCCCACTCATCGGCGTGAGGTCATGGAAGGAGGACCTTGCATCGTATTGGCCACCAGTGGCATGTTGAACGGTGGCCCCATAATGGAGTATCTGAAGGGCTTGGGTCCTGGCGAGAAAAACACCTTGGTGATCGTAGGTTACCAGGCCGAAGGAACTCTAGGCCGCCGGATACAGAAAGGCTGGAACGAGGTCCCCATATCTTCTGAGGGCAAGACTCAGACGGTGAAGATCAACCTGGAAGTCGTCACAGTGGACGGTTTCTCGGGCCATTCAGATCGGCATCAACTAATGGATTATGTAAGACGGGCATATCCAAAGCCCTCTAGAGTTATAACCAATCACGGCGACGAGGGAAATTGTCTCGATCTTGCCAGTTCCATCTACAAAAAGTACCGAATACCAACGATGGCACCAATGAATTTGGAGACTATCAGACTGATCTAAAGAAGGAACCGGGCGGGGCGATTGTACAAAGTTGAGCTCAAGTTGCTCATCTCGTTGCCCTTTCGGGTGGAAAATGGATCAAGTGCTAAATGCCCGTCTTTGCCCTTTTGTAATGGGATTGAAATCCGCGCAAGTGCCAATTTCTGGTCCCTATGGGCGAAAGTCGCCAAAGCATAGGCATTTTGCGCCTTTTTAC
>CAZXBV010000169.1:0-3652 GCA_964639155.1 uncultured Methanotrichaceae archaeon | reverse complement strand
CCCGATCTCTTTCCAAGCCCTTTCTTCCACCTTTCGGGCCACTTCTCGCAAGGGAAGATCGGCATCTTTGGCGATCTTCTTGCAGTCTTCGTACTCGGGCTTCAGGCTCAAGACATTTCCGCCAAGATGGCTCAGTTTCACAGAAACTTCGTAACTCTTGCCCTCGATCACCACCGAGACGGACCGCTCTTCCCGCTGGGCTATATACCGATGAAGGCTCGGAAATACCCGAAGTCCGAGGCTTCCTGTCTCTTTCATGATCAGGGCTGCAAGCGTCTCCACCTTCTCGGCAGTCGCGATCACTTTGACGACGTTTCCTGGCCTTCCTTTCTTCATCAAGGCAGGAACGATTGATGCATCCAGAGCCCCAGCTTCCATGAGAAGTTCCAACAAGTTTCCCAAAACTTCACCAGTCACGTCGTCCACGTTTGTTTCGAGCTGAACCACTCGATCATGATGACGGCGCGAGCAGGCGCTTTGATCTGCATCTTTTTCTACTCCGAGATTTCCAATCACTCCGCGCAAGACGTTAGGAATTTCAAGGTCTTTCTTTCCTGCACCGTACCCCACAGATTCAGCCCTCATTTCTGGATATCGATCCACGATTTCGTCAACGAAGTTGGCGAGGATAGCAGCGCCAGTGGGCGTTAAAACTTCCTCATCAACGGGCCCACCTTTCCAGATGAGTCCAAAACGGCGTAATATCTCCAAAGTTGCAGGAGCCGGAACCGGCAAGAGTCCATGAGACGTGGATACTGTCCCGCCACCTGACGATATGGACAACGAGAAGACTCGATCCAAACCGAGGCTCTGAAAGGCAGCAGAGCTTCCTGCGATGTCTGCCAACGCGTCGAGAACGCCGATCTCGTGAAAGTGGACATCTTGGGCTTCGACTCCGTGAACCTTTGCCTCGGCAAAGGCGAGAGTTTCCAGGACATTGAGGGCTTTTTCCAAGGCAGAAGGTTCGAGTTTTGCATCTTTCAGGACCGATCTTGCTTCTTGGACCGAGTGAAACTTCTTATCCGATATTACGCGGGCCCTGGTCGCGGCGATGTGGTGTTTCTTAATTTGCGATATTTCAAGCCTGCATCCCACCGATTCCACCGCTTTTCGAACCGAGTTTGGATCTGCGCCGAGGTCCAGGAGGCAGCCCATGATCATATCACCAGAGGCACCGGAAAGGGGATCTAATAAGAGAACTCTCAAAGCTCGATCACCGTTCCTGCGTTGTTGAAGACGAACTTCGTCCCAAACTCTGCAGCCAGAACTGACGCCGCTTTCAATCCAGTGCAATGAGATGCCCCCAGTATTTCAAAGTCATATTCTCTCAGGGCTTCAATGGTCTTTGGAAGCTTATCTTCGCCGCCAAATCCAAGGTGAGTCCCTCCCACAACGCCGATGACTCGATCTTCACCAGTCACTTTCTGGGCATGTCTGATGGTGTTGATCATTCCAGAATGAGCGCACCCCAGTATCACAAAGATGCCGAAATCCAGCTTCAAGACGAGAGCCTGATCGTCCAGGAGAGGATCTGTGACCATTCCGTTTTCGGTCTCCACGACCAAATCAGAACTTGGCGTCTCAAATTCCGTCAACCTTGGAACTTCGCCAGTCAGCCAGATCCCCGGCGCAATTTCTCTTGCTTCCCTCGAAAGATCGAACTGAGCACCCATCGCTTCGAGATCCTCCTTTTCGAAGGGGATCCCAATGTATCTGGTCTTGCCGTTGACCGCGTACTTGGGCGCAAAAATGTCTGGATGCCCATAGATTCTGGTGGGACCTGTCTTTTCCAGAATGTGCTTAAGGCCGCCAGTGTGATCGTAATGGCCGTGACTCAGAGCGATTGGAAGGCCCGCAAGTTCAATCCCCAAAATTCCGGCGTTATGAGCTGCGCTGAACGTCTGGCCGGTGTCGAATACGAGCTTTGCATCTCCACATTCAACGTAAAAAGACAGTCCGTGCTCGCCCAAAATGTTTCTCGTAAGCCCTGCTGTGTTCTCACTGATCGTGATGATCTTTGCGTACATTTTTATCTAACCTCGATTTGGGGACATCGTTTCCAGGAGTTTATCCATCACATTTTTGCACAGTTATCCTGTTGTGCTGCCATATTTCTGTCGTATTTTCATCATGCTTCTGCATTCTACAGATTTCGATAACATTTCTGACGCGTTGCCATCAGTTTTTCCAGAAATCTGGCATCAAAAGGATCAACACTGTCAGAATCTCCAGCCGCCCAATCCACATGCATAAGATCAATATGATCTTTCCAAGACCAGGTATCTGGGAATAGTTTTCAGTTGGACCAAACAAGTTGAACCCAGGACCGACATTTCCAAGGTTAACGGCGACAGCAGATGCGGCACTGACCATGTCCATAGATCCGCGACTATAAGACCAAGTGCCGATCACGTTATCAGACCGCTTGTAATTATTGCCTGAGGTGTTATAGATCAGATGGTCTATTTCGACCCATTTTTTCTTTACAGAATCGTTCGGGACGAAATAGATGCTCTTTTCGCCCTTTTTGGGATCTTTTGATGTGAAGGCCGCGATCTCGTCAGTTCCTTCCCAACGATCTGATCCGAAACAGACCACATTTTCGCCGTTTTCTGAGATAAAACAGGTGATGTCAGATCGTTCTCCTAATTCACCAGGTATAGCGCAGATCGAGGCGAAGAGGACAGAAGCCACAACGAAAATCAGGATATAGAGGGCAAAAAAGGAGAGGATGGAGTGAAGGATCTCTTCTCTTACGAGGTGCCCCTTCAACTTCACTGGAACCACAGCTTTGGGGTGCAACGCCTGGATCAGCTCCCTTCGGCCATATCTGATTATGAGCAAGATTCTGACAAGCTTAATCCCCCCTGCAGTAGACCCCGCACAAGCTCCCGTGAACATGAGAACGAAAAGAATCATCTTGGCCGTGCCAGACCAAAGGTCGTAATCGTCTGTGGCAAAACCGGTAGTGGTCACTATCGAAACTACCTGGAAGGCAGCGAACCTTAACGTTTCGAAAGGTCCATTGTTTGATATACCGCCGAACAGTGCTATTATGGCTATTGATGCTAAGACCAATAGGATGTAAAACTTGAACTCGGGGTCTTTCAGGGGACTTTTTCTGTCCGTGTACATGGTCCTGTAATGAAGCGCGAAGTTTGCTCCTGCCAGGAACATAAATACAATTATGACTAACTCTATCAGAGGGCTCCCGTAAGCTTCTATGCTCAGGGCCTTTGGCGAAAACCCACCACACGCCATGGTGGAGAACGTATTACATATGGCATCGTAGGCCGGCATTTTAGCTAACATCAACAGGAGAAACTCGGCTGCCGTGAGCACGAGATAGACACCCCAAAGAATCTTTGCAGTGCCCCGAATCCTGGGCCGGATCATGTCTTCGGTGGGGCCTGGAACCTCTGCCCTGAATAACTGGCGCCCTGCAACACCAAGGTTTGGGAGGATGGCGATGAAAAGTAGGATAATCCCCATGCCGCCAAGCCATTGTGTAAAGCTCCTCCAGAAAAGGAGGCCGTAATAGGTCTTTCCCGAATCGAGCGCTCCGGATAATGTGGCGTTTTCAGTGATGTTCTCTGCGGCGTTGAAGAGCGTGGTGGTGTTTCCAGTGGCGTTGGAGATCGAACCGTTGAGG
>CAZXBV010000168.1:0-3655 GCA_964639155.1 uncultured Methanotrichaceae archaeon | reverse complement strand
ATAATTGGTTCTCGCCAGATTAGTGTGTAATGATACGAATAAGCCAAATCTAAGAATACAACAATCCAATAATATTGTCACTCTTAGATCTGTCCGACGGTATTGTTAAGCACTATATTTTGCCCCAAAGATACCATCAAACACTATTTGAGCGGATAGGATTAGAATATTCCTGCAATCATCTCTTCAGGGCTCAGGCCCACCATATGGAGGATAAGATAAGCCCCAATAATGGTGCCTGCCATGCTTCCTATGTTGGCCAGTGCTGCGACCAGTATGACCCTAAACAAGGAAACTTTCATAAGTTCTTTGAAAGTCTCAGCTTCGGCTAGAAGCTTCATATCTTTCATGGTAGGCTTTCGTATCCATGCCTCTACAACGCCAGCAAACCATCCTGCTGCAATGAGGGGATTTAAGCTAGTGAGCCAAGCCACCATGAACGCGGTCAATGCAGAGAGCGGATGGCCCCGCGCCAGTAAGACCCCAAATGCGCTGAGAACGCCATTCACCACGAACCAAATTTTCATGGCTGCAAAGAGAGTATCTGTAGACTGGCCAGAGTAGACCACTGCAACGATCGTGATGAGAACTAAGAGCATGAGACTTGCCCCCACGATCTTGAGAAGAGATATCCTCTTTTTGGGCAGGCGGGTCATCTCCTCAATCGGCGGTATACTTTCTGGGTGAGATAGGTATTTGCCGATCCCTTCTTTATGGCCTGCACCCACCACCGCAACGACTCGCCCTTCCTTTCCGAGCCGAAGGAGGTTTTGGGCGATGTAGGCGTCTCTCTCGTCGATCAGAACCTGGGCTGCGCCAGGAGAGATTTGTCTGAACTCTTCTATTATCTGAGAAACTACGTCGTCTTGGGTGACGCTATCGATGTCGATCTCTTCGCCCTTTCCAAAAGCTGCAGGTATCATCGAGGCGACAAGCCTGACTTTGTCCCTGAACCTCATGTTGGACCAGAATCGCTGGATGGTGATCCCAATATCCCGATCCACCAAAGCCACTCTCGCCCCGATCTTCTCGGCCTCGTCGATGGCGGCTATCATGTCTGATCCGGGCTTAACTCCAAGCTCAGACCCTATCTTCTTTTGGACGTAGGCCAAAAACCATTGGACGAGGAGGTAGTAGATCTTGCCTCCGCTCAAGATCTCTTTTATCTGAATTTCGCCTGTATCTTGTTCCTGACCTGTAATGGCTCGGTACCTGCTCGGACAAAGCTCTACTGCGACGATGTCAGGTCGCAGTTCTTCTATTGCCTTTGTCACTTCCTGGACGCTTTTTTCGGAGACGTGGGCTGTGCCCACGATCACCACGTCCCCTTCCTTGAACTCATCGGGAAGGCCGTGGTGAAGCTCTCCTTTGCGGAGGGATTCTGAATCCATCTTTTCCAAATCGATTACTCCTTAGTTGAGGAAGACTAAAACGACCACCTAGAAAACTCTTTTTGTGCTACCACCCAGAACATATCTCTATCGCTCTGAGCATATCGGATCTTGACAAGATCCCAACAAGTCGCTCGTTTTCCAGGACCGGAAGCCTTCGGATCTGGCGTTCAGCCATCTTTTTCATGGCATCGGTGGCTTCGTCTTCGGGTCTGATCACATATATCTTCTTGTTCATAATCTGGCCCACGGTAGTGCTCGCTCTCATAGGATCTGGCACCTTCTGGACGTCGGAGATGGTAACGATTCCGACCAGCTTTTCAGCCTGAACTACAGGATAACCTCTGTGTTTTTCCCGAAACATCATCTCAACCAAATCCTTTAGATCGGTCTCAGGAGCTACGGTCCTGACATCAGAAGACATCATATCTTTGACCTTGATGCCATCCAGAGTGACCGATATGGATGTGGCTTTGTCTTCTTCAGAAGCTCCGATGTAGACGAAGAAAGCGATCAATATCAAGAATACATTGAAGGATAATAACCCCAAAAGTCCCATGGCTATTGCGAACATCTTGCCTATGTTGGCCGCCCTCGTGGTTGCGGCAGCGTAAGGCATCCTGCTGGCAAACCAGGCTCTGAGAACTCGGCCACCATCCATGGGAAAAGCCGGGATCAGGTTGAATATCATCAGGATGAGGTTGATTATGCCAAGAGACCAGAGCAACGTAGTGAGGGGATGAAACTCGCCCAGAATTGCAGCGGAAGGATTGCTCAGCAGGACACATCCTGCGCCTATGGCGCCGCTCACTAGGGGTCCTGCGATGGCCATCTTTAGCTCCCGAGCAGGATCTCGAGGGATATCCTCCATAGAGGCCACACCACCCAAGATGTAGAGGGTTATGCTTCGGATCTTGATGCCATAACGCATGGCTACGAAGGAGTGGCCCAGTTCGTGAAGGACTACACAGGTGAAAAGTAGGATAGAAAAAGCAAGAGAGTATATCCACCTCAGCTCCAGTGGTTCCACAGCGCCAAAGCCATAGGGCTTTCCGTAGACCAGCTGCGAAAAAGTCCCGAATAGGTAGGCAACCACCGGAATGATTGCCAGAAATGTAATATGCAACCTGATCGGAATTCCTGCAATCTTCCCTATCTGGAGGGCGAAATTCATGGCTTTCAACTCGCCTTGCCAGTTAATATCTCTTTTGATGAGTTTTGGTGGAAAATATGGTGCCTTAATGGGCTTGGCATGAGTTTGACTTTGCCAGATCGCAAAGGACAATATTATGGGAAATCTCTTTATACTATAAACAAGGGAGTCTCGCGTTGGGTGAGTTCTTAAATGAGCGATAGGACGGATCAGTTAAAAGAGCTGTTCTTAAAGATCTCAAACAACAACACCAAAGTGGTCGAAAAACAGGCCATATTACACGGTGATCTCAAAGGAAGCAAAGAGATTGAACGTGCACTTCGTGGCGTCGTGTCAGAGATGATCGAGAGGTACAACATCCAGACCAAGCTAACCCCCGATCAACTTGCCGCCATGGTTAGGCTTTTTTATAAAGGGCTCAGCGATACCGAGATCGCTGAAGGTCTGGGAGATCGCGCGCTCAACAAAACGGTCAGTCGCGCCAGAATTAAGCTCCACCTGTTCCGGGAATCCGACCTGAAGCCACCCTTTGACGAGAAAGATTTTATGGATCTTGTCGAGGCTGGATGCTCGGTGAAAGAGATGAGTGAGAAGCTGAGTGTTGCACCTTCCACCATCAGCGAGTACAAGAACATCTTCGAATGCCAAAGAGCTGCCAAAAGGGACGGATACACAAAACGCTTTGCGGAAATACTCTCCGATCAAGAAGTCTCAGAGAGGATGGTCTCTCATATATCCAAAGACGGTCTGCAGGATACCATGGATACCGACTATGAAACTGCAGAAGCCTGATATGGGCTGCTTTGGATAGCAGCCCAAATTATTTTAAAAATCATTAGATTCTTGTGGCATCATAAGGTCCAGATATCTCGTTGAGGTCACTGTCTTGGTAGTAGAACGTTCCTTCAATGGTATCTTCGCCCTTCAGCGTTCCATCTGTGAACGATATCGAGACAGAAGGATCGTCGCCGCCCAGATCTCTCACGGAAAGGTAATAAGCTCTAATCTTGTCGCCGTCTATCGTTCCGAAGATGATTCCTGAATATTCACCACCAGACGGTTCCGTTTCCACCGAGAACGATCCCACCAAGTTGTTATCAACCTGCTGGAT
>CAZXBV010000167.1:0-3659 GCA_964639155.1 uncultured Methanotrichaceae archaeon | reverse complement strand
TCTTCCAGGAATAGATCCACGTTTTCGATAGTTGCGTGTGGCATCAGTATCAAACGTATCGCCTTTGGATCTCGAGCCGTCGAAACCCTCCAACGCCGTTTGATCAAGGCATCCCTCACATCTTCTGGCGAGTCAACCCTGAGGGTGACGACGTTCATCACAGGTTCGATCACCGGCTCGATCCCAAAATCTCTTGCCCCGGCCACCATCCTTCGAGAAAGCTCCATGCAACGGGCAACCTCTTTAGAATACCCAACTTGACCCAAATGGGTCATCACGGCCCAGATGGCAGCAGCGGAAGCGCCACTTCTCGTTCCAGTCAGCGCTTTTTGCCGTGCGACGGTAAGATACGGCGCATAAGCTTCCAGACCGTCCATATCACTAGAGTATCTGAACAAGAGTCCGCCACCAGGGATGGTGCTCATGCCCATCTTGTGAGGATCTATGGTGATGGAAGTAACCCCTTCGACCCTGAAATCCCATTTCCAGTCGCCTTTTAAGAAGGGGAGGACGAAACCGCCAAAAGCCGCGTCCACGTGCAGATGAAGCCCGTGATCCTGGGCCAATTTGCCCAAACTGTCGATGGGATCTACCTGGCCAAACTCGGTAGTCCCTGCGATGCCCACGATGGAAACCGTATTTTCGTCGATCAGCTTTTCGACAGATCCAAGATCAACCTTCAAGTCCTCATCCAGATCGGCCTTTCTCACTTCGAGGCGGAGCAGATCGGCGATCTTGTCGAAAGAGAAGTGGGCCGACTTGGGCACCACTATGTTTCCTCCTTCGATACCACAGGTGTTCCTGGCAGCTCTGATCGCCTGAATGTTGGACTCAGTACCTCCTGTCGAAAGGTACCCAACAGCGTCCGAACACCCTAAAAGGTCTGCCATCATCTGGACTGCCATCGTCTCAAGCTTGGCCGATCCCGGGAAAAGCCCTGGATCACCCAGGTTCGTCTCCTGAAATAGCTCGTGCGCCTTAAGAGCGATCGGGTGAGGCCGAGTACACATTGAGGAAAAGATCCTATCGTAATCCAGGTCTAAGTTCCGCATCTCAGAAAGCGATCTTAAGACCTCGTCCTCTGGAAGACCTTCTTTTCTCAACGTCTACCGCTCCCTGAGCGCCTTGAGCATGAGGATGCGCTCGGCTCTGGCCACGGTCTCCCTCACGGTCTCCACCGCATCGATGTTGGCAGAAATGCTGGTTATGCCAATCTCCACGAGCCGCTTTGCCATCTCAGGGTAAGACCCGGCCTGGCCGCAAATCGAGGTGGTCACACCTGCCTCGTTACACTGCTCCACCACGTACTCTATCAGCTTCAAGACGGCAGGATGGAGTTCGTTATAGAGGTATGCCACGTTCTCGTTGTTCCTATCCACTGCAAGAGTATACTGGGTGAGGTCGTTGGTGCCAAAAGAGACGAAGTCGATCCCCTCTGCAATAAAATCTTCTATGGTAAGGGCTGCACCTGGCGTTTCGATCATTACGCCGATGTCGGTTATATCCAGGTTCAGACCCTCTTCGCGCATGATCTCTTTGGCCTTTTTAAACTCGCTGACGTGCTGCACTAAAGGCAACATGATGCCCACGTTGGAAATTCCCATCTCGTGCAACCTCTTGAAGGCTTGGACCTCCAACTTGAAGTGCTCGATCTCGCCAATGTCGCGGCGGATCCCGCGCCATCCAAGCATTGGGTTGTGCTCTTCGGGCTCGACTTCGCCGCCCTTCATTCCCCGAAACTCGTCGGTGGGCGCGTCCAGAGTTCTTACCCAGACAGGCTTTGGATAAAAGGCGTCTGCGACAGTCCGGATCCCATTGACCAGCTCTCCGATATATTCCTCTTCGCGCCCCTCATCGATGTAGACATGAGGATGAATTCCAAGCCCAAGGATCATGTGTTCGACTCTGAGCAGCCCAACACCGTCTGCCATGGTAGCAGCAGCCTGTTCGGCAGCCTCGGGCATGCTGACGTTCACCTTGACTTCCGTGGCGGTAACGGGCTTGTAGGCGACGCTAGAAACCACCTGAGCTTTTGCCTCGTCTTTTGCCTTTATCCTGCCCTCGTAGACCTGACCTTTCCTTCCGTCTACGGTGATCAACATGCCTTCTTTGAGAACCTGGGTTCCGGTCTTGGTCCCGACGACGGCAGGACATCCAAGTTCTCTGCTCACAATTGCCGCGTGACAGGTCATTCCACCCTCGTCGGTGACGACGGCTCCTGCCCTTTTCATGGCCGGGACCATATCTGGAGTGGTCATGACGGTGACCATGATGTCGCCATCAGTCACCTTGTCCAGGTTCTCTGGTCCCGTGATTATCTTGACATGGCCTGTTGCAACGCCGGGCGATGCGCTAAGGCCGGTTGCCAGAACCTTGCCGTTACCCCCCTCGGACTCTTCGACCTTGGCATCGGCACTTATCGTCGTGATGGGCCTGGACTGGAGTATGAACATCTCGCCTCCTTCAAAGGCCCATTCGATGTCTTGAGGTATGCCGTAGTGTTTTTCTAGGATCACGGCCTGATCTGAAAGCTGTAAGATCTCTTCATCAGAGAGGACCAGCTTTTCTCTCATGTCAGAAGGAACGTCTTTTGTTACGGTCTCGCCGGTCTTTGGATCGCGAACGATCATCGTCTCCTTGGCCGCGATGAACTTGCTCAGGACCTCTTTTGTCGTTCTGTCCACCACGTAGTTGTCGGGCGATACGCTCCCGCTGACAACGGACTCGCCAAGGCCCCACGCCGCCTCGATTATGACCTGAGGCTCGCCGGTGCTGGGGTGAGAGCTGAACATCACGCCGGACTTTTCGGAATTGACCATTTTTTGGACGGTCACGGATATGTTGACCTTCTCGTGCTCGAAACCTTGCTCAACTCTGTAGAAGATCGCCCTTGCGCCGTAGAGAGAGGCCCAGCATTTGACGACTGCTTCAAAGACCTGGTCTTCGCCAATCATGTTCAGGAAGGTTTCTTGTTGGCCTGCAAAGCTGGCATCAGGCAGGTCTTCTGCGGTAGCGCTAGACCTGACCGCCACCAGTACCTCTTCGCCGTCCCTTTTGCAAAGCTCGTTGTACCGGTTTCTGATCGCCTTTTCGATGTCTTTAGGAACCTTTGCTTTGATAACCAGTTCCTTGGCCTTCGCCGCGGAGTCGTTCAGGGCTGATGGATCGTTTACGTCCACTTCCAGGGCTTTGAAGAGGTCCTCAGCGATGCCGGACCTATTGACGAAATCTCTGAACGCCTGGGCGGTGACCGCAAAACCACCTGGCACGGGAACGTTCGCGTTGATCATCTCACCAAGGCTTGCGCCCTTGCCGCCGACTATGGAAACGTCATCCTTGCCGACTTCTTCCAACCAAATAACAGCATCCATTCGATATCCTCCTCCATATTATCTGAATCATAGTGTCCTTTAAAACTAAAAGTATCTGTGAGGAAAGTCTCAACACACCACTTCGTGTCAAATAATATCCCAAAACAAAAGAACATCTCCCACCCAAACCTGAAGAACCTTCGACCTACCAATCTCGGGCGCGCGTACCCGAGTATATCACTCATTGCGCCCATCTGGTGGACTGAAGGGACGTCATTTTCGCCGACCTCGCCCAGCCAATCAACAGCTGACATCCAATATCCACCTTCTGAGAGTGACGTAATTTTT
>CAZXBV010000166.1:1337-3723 GCA_964639155.1 uncultured Methanotrichaceae archaeon | reverse complement strand
CTAAGAAGCCCTATGGCTTCCCAGGCTCAGAAGGCCCGGGAACGACTCGAAGAGAAGAATGGGGGCTGAATTTCGATGGGTCAAACGACCATCACCACCGCGCCACCCATCAATAGACCACATTTTAGGCCGCATCTGCAGCATAATAGTAGTACTCGCCCGACTCCTTTTGACCCCGGTCCAGCCTCGAACCTGGCTTGTTCACGCGAGGACGCTGGGTGTCTTCATCCCGCCTGAAAGTTATGCCTATCTCCGAGAGGAAATGGTTCATTCCAACCCTCATCTCCGAAGGCGGATGAACTACGCCGCGTCTCCCAGGCTCGCCCTCAAAGACCATCAACCTTTCCGATAAGAGGTCTATCAAGTAAATGTCGTGGTCAACGACTAGGACCGACGTTTCAGAGCTTTCGGCAAACCTTCTCATCACCTTGGACGCCATCATCCTCTGCTCCACATCCAGGTGGGCAGAAGGCTCGTCTAACAGGTACAGATCGGCCTTTCTGCTTAGGCAGGCGACTATGGCCACCCTCTGAAGCTCGCCTCCGCTTAGCTCCGAGATGCTGTGGTCCATCAGCGTTTCTAATCCCATGGGCCTGATGAACTCAGACTGATAGTAACTAGAATCGATATCTGAATTGATATTTTTTAGAAAGAGCCTGACAGGAACGTCTACGTCGGCCTTAAGATACTGAGGCTTGTAAGATATTTTGAGATCGAGATCGAGCTGCCCAGTAGTGGGCGCTTCAACCCCGGCCAGAATCTTGATGTAAGTGCTCTTTCCGATGCCGTTTGGTCCCAGTATCCCGACGACTTCGCCTTTCCGGATGAGTCCGGCTTTGGCCGTAAGCTCAAACTGCGAATACTTCTTGGTGAAAGTATCGTAACCCACCATTACAGGCACGTCCTTTTCGACCCTGGGCGCGTGGACCTCAAACACTATCGCGTCTGACCTAGTCCTGATGTTTTCTTCAGGCAGATAACCCCGAATGTACTGGTTTATCCCCACCCGGACCCCCTTTGGCCGGGTGATCACGCCGTAAGCCCCGGGCGTTCCGTATACCAGATGGACCGAATCTGCAAGCAGATCCAGAAGCGCAAGATCGTGCTCTACCACCATCACGGCTTTTTCGGCAGCTAAACTTCTTACCACCTTTGCGGCGTTGATCCTTTGGTAAATGTCGAGGTAGGGGCTGATCTCGTCAAAGAAGTATACATCTGCATCCCTAGAAGCACAAGCTGCGACTGCCACTCGCTGAAGTTCGCCTCCACTGAGACTGGTTATGTCTCTTTCCATCAGGGGTGTAAGGCTTAAAGTCTCTTTTAAGTCAGAGAGCGCGCCCCGCTCGTCCGTCTTTTCCAATAAACCACTGACGTTGCCAGAATAGCTCTTGGGTATTCGGTCGACGTATTGGGGTTTATAAGATGTCTTCACGCCTTGCTCTGACACCTTCTTTAGATAATCTCCCAAGGCCGAGCCTGCGAACCGTTTGACCACCTGGGCCCGGTCTGCATCAATCCCAAGGTTTGGGCAAAACAGGCCAGACAATATCCCAATAGCAGTGCTCTTTCCGATGCCGTTAGGGCCCAGCAACCCTGTGACCTTGCCACTCATCGGCACAGGAAGGCCGTAAAGCGCAAAACCGTTCGTTCCGTAACGATGAGTTGGATTCTCCAATTCGTCCGGGAGGTTGATTATGTGGATGGCCCCAAAGGGACATTTTCTCACACAAATCCCGCAGCCAACGCAAAGGCTCTCGATGACAACTGGTTTTCCGCCCTCGAAAGTAATGGTTTCATCGCCAGTTCTTACAGGGGGGCAGAAGTATTCGCACTCGTGGGCACATTTTCGGGGTTGGCACCGATCCTTGTTGATTATAGCGATCCTCAAAGGTACCACCTAGTTGAGAAGAAGGGTCCAAGATAAAAGCCACAAATCTACGGCGATGAACTCCACATATAACCAGTCTTTTCCCTCAAACTCCTCGGCATCGATCTTCAGGAATGGGTAAGTATACTTCTGAATGTAGTAAGTGGCGCCGACCACTACCAGCATGATGAAGTACCAAGGATAAAGCATCCCAGTCTCTTCTCCGCTTATGCCGACCCCGAGGGCGTAAAAGCTTATGAACCCGAAAATTACGCCGAGGATTGCTGGATAGACGGTCTTGATTATGCCGGCGGTGTAATCTTTCTTTCGGTCCACAACTTTCTTCTTCTTGGGTGCTACAACCTTGTCATCTGCCACATTTGGTTTCTTCGATGATTGAGGAGTTTTCTTCTTCGACTTGGTTTTCTTCTTGGCCATGGGATCACCTTGCACTGGGATGCATCATATCATAATAGGGTTTTGGTTATTGGAAGTGGCCTCAACACCAGACTCCACACC
>CAZXBV010000166.1:0-1237 GCA_964639155.1 uncultured Methanotrichaceae archaeon | reverse complement strand
ACACCAGACTCCACACCGGGCACCACATCAGAAACTACCTCAGATCCCCGCACCAAACACTACATCAGCGTGGACTACCCCGCCCAAAATCCAAACCTGAGGCAAAGTCCAAGTAGTATTACGGCCAAAGGCGTTAGGATGTGGCGTTCATTGTCGCAGATTCATCTGTATTCATATGTGGAAAAAACCTGGCCGGAGAAGTGATCACAGTTCCGGGTGTGGAACGCGAGCTAAAAGACATAAGGTCGCGGATGCGGTTCCAGATGGCAGAGGTATGGGTGGAGCCACCCTCAAAAGAGATGGTTGAAAGAGCGCGCAAAGCAGCCCAAAAAACGGGAGACGCTTTGGTTCTGTCTGAAGTGGATATTGATCTGCTGGCCAAGGCGCTCGAACTTGAGGCGAAGCTTGCCACCGACGATTACGCGCTCCAGAACGTCGCACTCCACTTGGGGGTGGAAGTAGAACCCGTTGCTCAGCCCAAGATCAAGAGGATCTTGACCCGGAACCTGAAGTGTCGCGGCTGTGGACGACCTTTCCAGGGCGACGAATGTCCAATTTGCGGAACTCCCGCCAGAAAAAGAGGGGGTAAATCATGAAGAACATAGAAAGTTTAATCGAAAAGGCCGCCATGCTGAAGTCAGAGGGCCTGGTAGAAGGACAGATCGCAGAAGAGCTGAACATATCCAGAGAGACTGTAACCTGGCTTCTCACTCACGCCGAAAAGAAGGGCGCGGAAGGCCCAAAGGATGTGTCTGTTGACTGGAGCACGATCGGAAAGAGTCCTTCCAGGCTTCGGCAAGTATCTTTGGCTCTGACAGACATGATCTATGAGAGCCTTGTAACTAACGATAACGATGTGGACGTGGTAGTTGGAATCGCCCTGAGCGGCATATCTCTTGCCAGCATGGTAGCAGAGGAGCTAGATGCCGATCTTGCGGTTTACAATCCGGGCAAACAGAGATGGACTCAAGATAGTGGGACTGAACTTCGCGGTAACTTCAGCTCCAACTTTGCAGACGTGAACGACATGGAATGCGTCATCGTGGATGACGTAATCACCTCGGGCCGGACTCTCGAAGAAGCTGTGGAGATGCTGAACGCCCACGGTGCCAAGACCAACGCCATAGGAGTTCTGCTGGACAAGAAGGGCGTCGACGAGATTGTGGGAGTTCCTGTCTGCTCGATGCTCAAGGTAATCAGGGTTAACTGAAAAAAGCCAAACAGCTTTATCGAATAT
>CAZXBV010000165.1:0-3724 GCA_964639155.1 uncultured Methanotrichaceae archaeon | reverse complement strand
ATAGCTTTGTTGTCCTAGTCTTGCCTTGTAGATCATCGTCATAGGCATAACCTAGGTCGCGATCGGGTAAATGACTTCTGTTTTTAATACAAAACGGAAACGTTAGGTAGGAACTCACTTTTCGCAGTAATGCTATGCCAAATCCATCATTTCTCACAAGTGTAACCATTAAAAGAAACTGCATCAGATTGAGGGCGAGCGGTACAACCCTAATTCAGGCTGTGAATATTTGAACGCATTCCTCCCCCTACTAAATTAAGGTGGATCCTGCTGCGTTCGTCCTGAAAAACGTTGACAGAGAACTCGCGATAAGCATCGACGCCAAGAAAATAGATTTGGGGACGGTTTGCAGGAGCCGTCTTAACTTTCTTCAGTTTTATCGAACTGCTGCTGAACGTCACAGCCGAGCCTTCCGATGGCGTCAGAACGGCACTGGCGGCAATGTCTCATCTGCTTCATGGTCTTGGCCAGCTCGTCTTGAACCGCCTTCTTCTGGGCGAGGGTTGGCGGTGTGAGGTGCGAGAACCTGTACTGAGGGATCAAAGGCATCACGTTCTGGATGTAGACCCCCATCTCTTTGATCTTCTTTGCGATATCGATCACATGATGATCGTTGATTGTGGGGATGAGAACTGTGTTCACTTTCACGATCATCTTTCTCTTGACGGCTTCTTCCAGGCCCTTTAGCTGATGGTCCAGAAGGATCTCGGCCGCCTCAAGCCCCGTGTACTTCTTGCCCTCGTAAGTAACGTACTCGTAAATCTCCTTTCCAATCTCGGGATCGACGGCGTTTAACGTGACTGTGATGTTGCTTATCCCAAGCTCGTCTAGAAGGGCGATCTTGTCTGGAAGGAGGAGCCCGTTGGTGCTGATACACAATATGACTTTGGGATACTTTTCGCCTACTAACTTGAAGGTCTCGAAGGTCTGTTCGTTGAAAAGCGGCTCACCTGGACCTGCCACCGCCACCACTTTGATGTAATGGATCTTTTCCATCACTTCGTCGACCCTCAAGAGTGCCTCTGTTGGAGTTAAAACCTGGCTGGTAACGCCGGGCCTGCACTCGTTTACGCAGTCAAAGTCCCGGATGCAATAGTTACACTGAATATTGCACCTGGGCGCGACGGCCAGATGCATCCTGCCGAATTTGTGGCAAGCCTTCTCGCTGAAACAAGGGTGTTCCTGAATCTTCCTCAACTGTTCAGGATCCCAGGGAACCTCAAGGTCACCGACCTTGGCGGTAGGGTAATCATTCTCGCTCATGATCGTGAACTCCAGATATCTCTTCTGTCGTCCTTCTCTAAAAGGGTATCTGAAAGAGGCGTGTGAAAAAAAGTTGGAATGAATATCTGGGACGAGCATAAAAGAGCATTTTGAGAACAAACCAGAGTGCAGGATCTCCAAAACTCTTATCCCTTCTCGGCGCATCAACACCACATATGCCCAAAAGAGACGGGAAAGTGGAGATCTGGCCCACATACCTGGACGCCGAAAAGTCCCGGGGAGAAGGAAGAAAGATCCCCAAGCGGGACGCCGTCAGCAACCCCACATCAGACGACATACTGATCGCAGCCCTTGAGATGAACCTCAACCCCGAAGCTGAACGGGACAAAAGCTATCCCAAATACTGGTGGGAGACGTCTGGGAGAGTCGTAGTTCTCAAGAACGCACCCAAGACCGCCCTGATGAAAGAGATCGCAAGCAGAATTAAACGCAGACAGAAAGACGGTAAGAGAAAAGGAAAGGGAAAGGGCAAAGGGAAAGGCCGTCAGGACTAAAACAGCCGTCCAAATCTAATGATCCTGGAGAGTCTCCACCTCTTCCACGATCTCTTTACCTGCTACGACTTCATCTATACTGTGAACCACTCCTCCGAAGTCCTCGATCACTGAAACCACAGTATGGTAATCTATCCGATCCCCTTTTATCGTGATCTTGATCGTCTCGGTCTGCTGGTCCACCTCAAAAAGGCTCAAATTGACTCCGTGAATCCCGTTCAGCCTGCTCAAAGCCTCGGCTAAGTCCAGAATGGTGGGAACATGCGGCTTCAAAACGTCCAATACCAAGCGTCTGATTGTCGTGGCCAAAACACTCCGCCATAATTGCTTTTATCACATTTTGGTTAGTGGCAATACTTAATAATGTTTGTGACTCAGCCCATTACACATGATTGACCTTCACACTCATACGGTCTTCAGCGACGGAGAACTAATCCCAGCAGAGCTGATCCGAAGAGCTGAGGCCAAAGGCTACCGAGCGTTAGGCATCACCGATCACGTCGATTTTACCAACATCGAGTTCATCTTATCTCAGGTTCCCAAGATCAAAGAGATAGAAGACGTCTTGGACATCAAAATCTTGTGTGGAGTTGAGCTGACCCATGTTCCTCCACCCAAGATCGAAAAGCTTGTCAGGTTGGCAAAAAAGCTTGGAGCCGAGGTTATCGTGGTCCACGGCGAAACCCCTGTGGAACCGGTCGCGCCTGGAACCAACCGAGCCGCACTGGAATCTGGCATAGACATCCTGGCTCACCCTGGTTTCATAACGCCAGAAGACGCAGATCTCGCCAAAGATAATGGCGTATGTCTTGAGATCACAGCGAGGGGCGGCCACAACATAACCAACGGTCACGTTGCAAGAATGGCGCAGGAATCGGGCGCGTCTTTGGTGGTCGACACCGACGCTCACGCCCCTGAAGATCTGATCGATCGATCTCGCGCCATAGAAATCGCCATGGGCGCAGGCCTCACCCTTGAGAAAGCGACCGAGATCGTAACGAACCACGCCATACTAAAGCTTTAGTCGATTTAGACTACCTAAGATCGCTTAGACGCGAAATGAGATGATATTTTGGATGTGGTAGCAGTCGACATCTCGGGAAGACATTCAGTTGATGGCACGTACATCATGGTCTGCGCTTCAGTTTCAGTCAGGATATCGCCCGAAGGGATCGAGAAGACATGTGGCGTGAGGCTCGTTCCCAAAACGGCGCCGTCGCCAGACTTGGACGTGGTGGTCGATCTGATCAATTCGGCCACCAAAGGGTTTCTTGGTGTGGTGGTGGCCGAGAAGGGTGATTTTTACAACATGGAACGATGGCGTGCCGAAAGCATCCTTGGCCGAGAGCTGAAGTATCCCGAATCCCTGGGCGAAAGAAGGGCGATAGAGCTTGCTCACCACATATCATTTGCAGGAAGAAATATGCTGCTTGACCTGGAGATGCCTCTATGAAAGGTGAGACGAGAACCGTTGTCTTGCTAATGCGTGAAAATCCAAGAGATGATCCTCATCCCGAAAGGATGGAAGAGCTAAAGGGACTTGCCAAGGCCGCCGGCTACAAGGTCACAGGCCAAATTTCTCAGCGACGGGGGCGAGATGGAAAGTTTCAGCTCGGAAGAGGCAAGATCGAGGAGGCCATGACCTTTGGCCCTGAAAAACTCGTATTTTATAACCCGCTCAGCCCAGGTCAGGTATACAACATCTCAAAAGAATTTGACATTCCTGTAATCGACCGGTTCAACTTGATCCTCGAAATCTTTGCTTCAAGAGCCTCTTCCAAAGAGGCACATCTCCAGGTGGAACTGGCCCAGCTTTCTTACCGGGCCCCTTTCGTAAAGGTCATGGAATCGCTCCGAAAACTTAGCGAGCGGCCCGGTTACGGTGGATCTGGAAGCTACGACATCTCGATGTACCGTGACATCAAGGCCCGGATCGCCAAGATCAA
>CAZXBV010000164.1:0-3746 GCA_964639155.1 uncultured Methanotrichaceae archaeon | reverse complement strand
AACTCTTTTTATCCCCTTGCAGTATTCTCCGAAGGGCCCGACACGTTCTATATAGAATCTACTCCGTAAGTACAAATATATATTCAATATGGATTAGGATTATGTAGTCCTGATGAACCTATCTCTTCCATGAATTTGTCAGGGAAAGGTCGCCGGAAACAACGTGATCAATTCATCGAAGGCGTCTTCTTCTTTACAGCCATCACCTCAATATTGATTATGGTCCTCATATTCTACTTCCTCATCCATGAGAGCATTCCTGCTTTTCTGAATGTGGGATTTGGCGATCTTCTCTTCGGCCAAAAATGGCACTCTGCTGGCAACATCTTCGGAATGAGACCCATAATCATCGGTTCGATGATGGTCACTTCGCTAGCCCTTTTGATCAACATCTCAATCGGGATACCTCTGGCTATATATCTGGCCGAGCTTGCGGGTCCTCGGAGTCGTTCAGCACTGAAGCCAGCAATAGAGCTTCTGGCAGGCGTCCCTTCAATTGTCTACGGATTTCTTGGCGTTCTTATTCTTGTTGCATACCTCGAGCAGGGATTCGATATGCTGACAGGAAGATCGATTCTGGCAGGTTCGATCCTATTAGGGATCATGTTCATTCCTGCCATCACAACCATCTGCGAGGACGCGTTGAGGGCAGTTCCCAAAGAGTTCAAGGAAGGATCGTTTGCCCTAGGAGCCACGAAATGGCAGACGATTCGGTATGTAACCTTACCCGCAGCGTCCTCAGGAATAATTGCGGCCGTCGTTCTCAACGTTGGCAACATAATTGGGGAGACGATGGCGGCACTCTTGGTGGTAGGAAACCTAGCCAGGATTCCGTCCCCCTTTTTCGACGTCTTCGATCAGGGCGCGATCTTCACCACAGTCATAGCTGGGGAGATGGGCGAGGTCCCTCATGGATCACTTCATTACCACTCCCTTTTTGCAGTCGGTTTCGTCCTGTTGGTTATAGTCACGGCGTTGAACATTTCGGCCGACCTGATACGATACAAGATACAGAAGAGATTTGGGGGTTACTGATCCTATTGGGAGCAGTTCACCCAATTGTTGCAGAGTCCTATATTGTTATATATACTAGTAAACATTCTATATAGATAATATAGATAAGGACTTTAACCGATGAAATACGGTTCAGCAAATAGCATGGATCCACCAGACAAACAAGGTATGAACGTCGCTCGCAGGTATGGCGACCAGTTTGTGGAAGCTGTCCTATTTTTCTCTGCCATCGCCTCTATATTGGTAATGATTCTGATCTTCTACTTCCTCACTTATGAGAGCTTCCTTGCCTTCAGTGACGTTGGGATTGTCGATATGTTGTTTGGGCAAAAATGGCATCCTTCAGGCGAGATCTATGGGATGATGCCCATCGTGGTGGGTTCTCTTCTCATCACTTCGATTGCACTCATCATCAACATCTTGATAGGGATTCCTCTGGCCATATACCTGGCCGAGCTGGCAGGTCCCTGGTCTCGGGAGATCTTGAAGCCTGCTATAGAGCTTCTGGCAGGCGTTCCTTCTATCGTTTATGGCTTCCTTGGTATTATCATCCTGGTTGTATATCTAGAAAAGAGCTTTCAGATGCTCACGGGCCGTTCCATCCTTGCAGGGGCCATACTGCTGGGCGTCATGTTCATCCCAGCCCTCACCACCATCTGCGAGGATGCGTTGAGGGCAGTTCCCAAAGAGTTCAAGGAAGGATCGCTGGCACTCGGAGCCACTGAATGGCAGACGATACGGTATGTAACCTTACCTGCGGCGTCTTCTGGGGTAATTGCGGCCGTTATCCTCAACGTGGGCCGGATAATTGGCGAGACGATGGCAGCCCTTCTCGTAGTTGGGAACGTAGCTCGCCTCCCGCTCCCCTTCTTCGATGCCTTTGATCGTGGTGCAATCTTCACCTCGGTCATAGCCGGTGAAATGGGGGAGGTGGCTCATGGATCGCTCCATTATCACTCACTTTTCGCGGTGGGCTTCATTCTTCTGGTCATCGTCACGATATTGAACATATCTGCAGACCTGATTCGAGCTTCCATCCAGAAGAAGTTCGGAGGTTACTGAAATGAGTAAAATACAGCCACTTCCGGCAGCAGCGATATTGATCGCCCTCTTCATGCTGACCTCCTCCGTTTTCTACCTGATAGTACAACCTGGTAAAATCCAAGTTGCGCTCTTCTGGATGGTGGGGCTTTTGGCCTCTGCAGCCTTGATCTTAGCCTCTGCACTACCCCATATCAAGACTTCTGCATTCGATTTCAGAAAGATTCTATTCTTAGGCTTAGACCTCACCTTCATTGTGGTGGTGTCGATGCTCATCTTCACGGGCCGTTTAGGCCCCGAAAGTGAGTTTGAATTTGCCGGATTGAGCGCAGTTTTTGGATACTATCTTGTCTTGCCTTTTATGGTAATGGTGGCCGGTTTTCTCATAATAAAAGATGCAATCAACCTACTTTATGGTTACAGTCCCCGAGGCAGAGAGGCGCTGGTCTTTTCCATGATCAGGCTTTCGGCAGTCTTCACTCTGTTGCTTCTTGGAGGAATCATCTCGATTATTCTCGTCAGAGGTATCGGGGCGATCAGCTGGGAGTTTCTCACTCAACCTCATTTCAGGTTGGGGCAAGAAGGTGGCATTAGCACCTGTATCGAGGGCACGTTCTGGCTGATTCTCGGTGCGATGCTAATATCTGCCCCACTGGGACTTGGGGCAGCGATCTATCTTAATGAGTACTCCAAGCATCGAGGGCTCAATCGCGTAATTTACATAGCGGTAGGCGGTCTTAATGGCGTTCCTTCGATAGTTTACGGCCTCTTTGGTCTTGCTTTCCTCGTGGCAACGTTTGGTCTTTCTCTCTTGGCAGGATCGATAATCTTAGGGCTGATGAATCTACCCACCATAATTCTGACAAGTCAAGAGGCCCTAAAAAGCGTTCCAAACTCACTTAGGGAGGGGAGTGTGGCCCTGGGTGCGACACGGTGGCAGACGATCAAAAAAGTGGTGATTCCGTCCGCCCTTCCTGGTGTCCTGACCGGCCTGATAATCGGTGTGGCACGAGCTGCAGGCGAGACCGCGCCTATAATGTGGACGGCAGTCACCTTTTCTGCAACGCCTGTCAACAAAATATATGGCGTGGTTCCTGACGTGACCCAGCCAGTGAACAACCTGTGTTATCACCTTTTGAATTTGATATACTTCCTTGGTGCTTGGGATGTGGAACAACAGGCTTGGGGAACTGCGCTGGTGCTATTGGCGCTGGTTTTGGGCATAAATATGCTGGCTATCGTTGTGAGAAACTATTATCGGAAAAAGGTATCCTGGTGATCATCCTCGCCGGATCGTTCTGCAGAAGTTTGAGCCTCCAGATCTACAGCTCAAATGGGCGATATTTAAGTTGGGGTTTGCGCACTCATTCCTGTAGCGTCTGCTCGATGTTTGTAAAACGTTCGAGAAGCATCATGCCGTTGTTGGTGGTTTCGTATGACGTGCCGCCTTTATGATGGACGCTTATCAAGCCTTTTTGTGCGAGAAATTCCAAGTAGGGATCCACGATTCTGAAGTTCAGATTGGCTTTATGAACAATTGCAGTCTTGTTTGCGCCGTGGACACAGGCATTGAGAATCTCTGCCATTATTTCGACCTTATCTCGCCTCTTCATTAAGATATGACCTCTTCCATTTTGGGAACATAACTTGGTGGACGTTCACAGTTTTGCTAATTTCCAGCAAATATGCCC
>CAZXBV010000163.1:0-3750 GCA_964639155.1 uncultured Methanotrichaceae archaeon | reverse complement strand
TGGAAATGAGGGGGTTTTTATATCTGACATTACTCTCTCGATTTTCTACATATATCTCACGGAAATGTCCGTTTTTATTCATCCTCAAACATCTAAAAATGTTGAGTTTCATCTGCTTGGATGGACCTTTTTCCCTTCCACCTGCACTAAGGGCTTTGATAGATGCCTTCTTGCACAAGGTGGAACTTCGTAGAGACCAGTCTCTAGATCGCGCTCTAAGCAGACCCTCAATTTATCTTCAGCCTCGGTTTTGCACTTCTTACATCGATATCCTTGGCCCTTTCCCGCTGATTTCATCCGTCGACCACATATGGGACACTTGGGCGCAACGATTTCGGTCCGCTCTGCCAAACGAAGAATCTCCACCTTCTCCAGATTCAACGTTCCTTTC
The DNA here is from genome assembly GCA_964639155.1 of uncultured Methanotrichaceae archaeon. GTDB lineage: Archaea > Halobacteriota > Methanosarcinia > Methanotrichales > Methanotrichaceae > CAYWZG01. The sequence goes on along the minus strand of CAZXBV010000163.1, from coordinate 3,359 downwards.
TTAACGGCACCATAAATTTCGATTTCATCCCCCATAATTAGCTCTTTGACAATATCCCTAAAGTTTTTGGTAGGCTCAAAGGCGGCACATTGGATTGAATTCTTGCCATCTTCAGATTCAAGGCGGAAAAATATGTGTCCACCCTTGATCACTTTGGGCATCTGGGCCACGATCCCCTTCAGCCTGTAGCTTCGATCTTCTACTACATCCGAAAGTTCGGCCTCGTTTATATGAGCGTCAGTTCCTTGGTTAGTTTTGTAGATCACTTTTCTCTCCCAAGGCTCCGACTTGATCACAGCCAACGCAGTTTCAAGAGCTGAAGGATTGACCCCTCGAATTCCGAAAAGCACTGGGTCTGAAGAATGGGGTGCAAAGACAATCTTCCTGTTGCGATGATCGACGGTATCCCACGTCATCGGATAAGTCATCTCGTCGGCCTTCCAGACCGAATCCTTTTCGATTTCACGAAGCGTTTCCCATCTTTCAGGAGATCGATAGGTCAAAAGCTCATAAGTATAATCAGGAAGTGCAGCTCCAATGGCGGCAAGAGCACCTATGAGGCCGCGACCATTTTTGAAGCCTTTATACCACAAACCATACTTTTCTAGGATCTCTTTTGCGTCTTTTATCTCCAATATCTCGTTCAACGCCCTCTTATAGAAAAGAGCCAGTTCAAAAGATTGCTTTTGGGATAATTCCCCCGCCACAACAAGGCCGGGGTTGGTGTTGGGACCAGAGAAGTCAGATAGCTCCATAATAGTCTCCAAAGCCACCTTCTTTACCACCTCTGGCTGTTTTGTCTCTAAAGAAAAGGCAATCGCCGCGTTCCCCCTGGTCTTGAACTGGACACAAGGGTTCAGCCTAACCAATTTTGGACGGTCCACCAATCTGCCCACCTTTCCGAGCCGACTCATCATGACGGCCGCAAGATAGGTTGTACAAAGGCCCTTCTCAGAATCAGTGTCGTCTATTCCTATGGAGATCATACTCAACCTGTGACTACTCCCCTCTAAAGAGGGGGGCTTTCTGTAGCCCTGGAACTTTTTCTGCCTCGATTAAGCAGAACAGCCCCGGACCTCCGGGCTGGTTTACAATAGCCCCAAGATCAGAAATGTTCTTTGCACCGTTGTAGTTTGCATCACCACTCCAACCATATGACGGACACGAAAACTCTTTTCTTTCCCTCACCCCAATGTGGTGGCACTGGTGGCATGTTTTGCTGGTGTACGCAGGCTCAACCAGTACCACAGGCACGCCCGCTGCAAGAGCCTTGTAGCTGATAATCACTTCGTTCACTCCGTTTGGGATTCTACGTATAGTGTTTAACGATACCTTTTGGACAAATCTCAAACTCGTAAGGGTTTTAGTGTGCGACTTATCGCCGCTAACTCCTGTTAACTCCAAGAGTTAACGAGATCGGCCTAAAGACCAGGGACTTCCCGCTCTGCCCTCTCTGCACCCGCAAGTTAAATAACTGCGAATATCAAACATATATTACGATGAATAAGGAGGTTTTAACCTCTTTGGTCACTGATCTACTCAGAGACGCCGACTTCATGGTCTCGGAACGGTGCTATGTCCGACCGAGAAGCTTTGACCTGGCGGCAAGACGGGAGGACATTCTCCTTATTCTAAAGATCCTCTCCAACATCGATGGTCTGAACGAGAAAACCGCCATGGAGATTCGTCGTCTGGCTAAATATCTCTGGGGAAGACCACTCCTAGTAGGAGAGAAAACCCGAGACCATGAACTCGAACAAGGTGTGGTCTACTTCAGGTATGGAGTACCCACAGTTAGCATTAGCACTCTAGCGGATTGGATTTTAGAGGGGGTACCGCCTCTCGTTTACGCAGCTCACGGTGGCCTTTACGTCAAGATTGACGGAACTTTATTGAGACAGCTTCGACTCGATCGAGGAATATCCCTTGGATCTCTGGCTTCGGAACTCAGCGTTTCCAGGCGCACAGTGAGCAAATATGAGACGGAATCCATGGACACTTCCATCGAAGTGGCCATCAGGCTTGAAGAAATCTTCAGCCAGGAGCTTATCAAGCCGGTAAATCTGGCAAGATCTGAAAAACAGGGTTTTGACCTGAAGCAGTTTGACAAAATCGGAGACAAGACGCTCCAGCTTCTTGCTCACATAGGATTTGACGTATTTCTAACAGCCCAGTCCCCCTTCAACGCCATAACCCAAAACGAAGAGCTGATAGTTCTGACTGCGATCAGCAAGTTCTCTTCAACCATGATGAAAAAGGCCAAGATTATGAGCAGCCTATCCGTCGTGACAAAGACCAGCTCAGCGGTTATTGTAGATGGTGAAGCAAAGGTCAAACGTATCGAGGAGACTGCCCTAATCGAGATGCGAGAGTTAAAAGGCATAGATAAGATCAGCGAGTTTACAGATCTGATATCTGAAAAACAGGACGGCTGACTTAACCAGGGGGTTTTAGCGCTTTGAATCTGGCCCAGAAGCTAAAGGGTTCGGGTAGAGTTTTCATAGTTGCCGTGGCAGGAGATAGTGGATCTGGTAAGACAACCATCTCATCTGGGATGAGGCGACTTATCGGAGACGATCTTGTCTCCTCTTTGTGTATGGACGACTATCACAGTCTGGACAGGGGACAAAGAAAGGTCAGGAAAATTACACCACTCAATCCCTTGGCCAACCATCTAGAACTCTTAGCAGAGCACCTGGAAGCCTTGCGCGAAGGCGAAACTATCCAAAAACCCGTTTATGATCACACCACAGGCAAGATCACAAATCCCGTTCCATTCAAATCGGCACCAGTTCTCATCCTTGAAGGATTACATCCATTTTACACAGAGAAACTTCGCCAGCAAACCGATCTCAAGATCTTTGTAGACCCCAGCAGGGCCGTAAAGAGGCGGTGGAAGATTCGAAGGGATTGCGGTGATCGGAGTTACAGGCCAGAAGAGGTAATGAGAGAAATCTTAGACAGAGAACCTGACTATAAATTGTATGTCGATATACAGAAGATCCATGCAGAGGTGGTGGTCAAAATAGAGGACTCAAGGCTCTCTTTGCCGATATTACAGGAACAAGTTCCAGATAGGCATTCAGTCCGGCTCATCCAGCAGATGATGGGCGCACCTTTACCTCATGTAGACCTTGCCATCGATCTTAGCACCATCCTCCAGCTCTCGGAGCATGAATTCTCAATCGCGTTCCAACGGGACGATTATTATGGCAAAAAGGTTGGAGTGATGACCATCGATGGAGAGCTACACAAAAGCGTAATCGAAGACCTTGAGCGAAAGCTTTGCGATCTGATGGGGCGTCGCGCATCAATCTGCGACCGGAAAAACAACGATTACATCAGCTCCATCGGAGTTG
>CAZXBV010000162.1:0-3751 GCA_964639155.1 uncultured Methanotrichaceae archaeon | reverse complement strand
AGGTCGTTGTCCTCGGCATAGAACATGGCTTCTGCAGAGCCTGCGAGGTTGTGACCGTAGGTAATGAGGATGGCCTTTTCTTTGTCCAGGGTGCCCATGCCGCACTCGACCAAGGGTGCGTCCTCGTCACCACGAGGCATATCATAAGCGATTATCTGGATCATATCCGAGACTTCTTTGCCCAAAGAATCCAGCATCCCTGCATGGAGTGCTTTGGACTCGAAGTCCATGTAGTGTCCTTCCTGGCCGACGTGAGTAGAAGCCAAAAGCTGAGCCACTTCTTCCTCGATGTAGCTGAGGACTGGTCCGAATTCCTTCAGAGTCTTGGGCTTCATGCCGGTTACTGTCCGGGTGAGTGGCGCATCTACCAAAATCTCGTCGCCCATATTGAAGGGGAGATCTCCGAACTTGTCCAGACACCAGTGGTAAAGGTGTCTTCCGTGGCCACAGTGAGCAGTACAACCCATCAAAACTGCCAGAAGAACGATTCTGCCCTGTTGAGCTGCCTGGTTGAGACCACAAGCACCGTGCTTGTCACCGGTCAAGTCACAGGGACCGTAGGTACAAAGGGTACATCTGTCACAAATTGGAGAGTAAAATACCCGATACCTGTTCAGAAGCTTGAAATCCCATTCTCGAAGGGTGGAGATACTCGGACAGGGATAGGGTCCCATGGGCTGATCCCACTCCTCCGCCTCCTTCACGATATCGCCGATGTTAATCTGGACATTTTGCATGTCCTCGACGGCAAAGCTGCCTTCCATCTTATCCATCTTGTCACCTCTTTCTGGTCAAATATCTGCATCTAACACCACGTTAATTGCTCGATATAAACCTTATGGGCTATCTGTCATGATATCCCATGATATATTATCCGTAAAATCCAATTTTGGCGATTTACATCGAGCTGAAAGATGAAATCAATACGGATCATTTTACAAAAAACGCCACAAAATCGGAGTTGTTTACGAAGTTCGCATAAAACTCTGTAGCGATCTTTTTACAAAATAGATGCTAAAATTCGCGACGATACGTGGCATATAATGAACAAATTTTGGGCAAATCGTTCACAAAATGCATCAGACCACTTTTACAGACGAGAGATCACAGTTCACGACTGTTTGATATGAAGTGGTCAAAGGCTCTCGAATATGCCCAAAAATTGAATGCGAATGCACAAATGCCCCAAATGATCGACTCAACTAAAATAGGAGGATTAAATCTCAAAAAGGTGTGATTCAGATTGTTTTCAACATTTTTTGAACATATATGCCACTTTCATTCCATTATGTTGTTATGAGATTCTCACAGACCCCCAACAATCACTTCATCAACATATCTAGAATCACCTTCAGATCCTTCACGCTGATCTGTCCTGGAGCAGTCTCCTCTTCGATGTAACCATAGGTGAAAACAGATCCATAAAGGGGTGCCATGACGCGAAGATGGCGGCCCAAAGGCCCCATCCCCATCAAACAGATGTGCATTTCTGTTTCCAAAAGAAGCTCGATGAGCGAAAGGCAGTCTTTAAGGCTCTGAGGTGTCACTGCGATCTTCGCGATGCTGGAACCCGCCTTGAACATCTCGTCTCTCAAGCACTTAAGGTCTTCATAAGAGGGCATTCCCTGAAAATCGTGGTACGAGACGATGATGGGCTTATTCACCTGTTCCATCAACCGATCTCGGCCTTCGGCTCTGAACTCCACATCTACGAGGTCGGCCCATTTGGCAGCCTCACATAGAAGGGCGATTCTTTCATCCTCGTCACCACAAAACTTGCCGCCTTCTTGAAGCATCCTGTTAGTGGCAATTATGGGAAGGCGCGTTGCCTCCCGCAAAGCTTTGATCTCCCCGAGAGGATCACCTGAGATGAGATCGAGCCGTATTTCCACCAAGTCTGCGCCCAGCTCTTCTGCCAGTCGAGCTTTAGAGGCAGCCTCGCTGCTGAGTGCTGCGACGATGGCAGGTCCTTCTACCAGGAGATCGCCCAGATGCATGGATCTCCCGATCAACTGACTCTTCGGCTGACTCTTTTTCGAACTCATTTTTAGACCTGCCATTTTTATAGATTCGTTTTTTGATTTACTTTTCCAAGATGCTCTCTTCGATCTTCATCCCAAAATGCCTTGCGACACCTTCCACGTGAACCAACACCTTGTCGCCCACTTTCAGGTCAGTTACAGACTTGGGAGTGCCGTCTTCGCAAACCAACTTTATGGTCTCGGCGTTCTGGAGAAGGGTGACCACTTTTTCGCCCTTCGCTTCGGCTTCGACTAACATAAGGGGACGCTTTTCGATCTTGACTCTGCCCACCACAGCGGTCTGAGTTTCGCCGTCTTTGCTCACAACGGTCACTTCGTCTCCAGCCGAAAGCTCTGATAGGTACCGGGTCTTCTCCCCCACCTTGATGTAAGCGTGGACCGCTCCGGCGTTCACCCTGAAGGGCCTTGCGGCAACGTAAGAGCTCTCTTCAGATTCGCTGTGAACCAGGAACTGAGCTTTGGCCTGAGACCCGACCAACATGCCTTCGCCAACTTTCATCATGGTGCAGGTGTCCACGCAAACTCGATCACCCATGCCAACGGGCCTAATCTCAGTGATCGTGGCTGGCATAAGATCGAGCTGTGCCATTCCAGCCTTTTCGGCAGCGGTCTGGGCCTTCTTGATCTGAGATAGATCTGCCGTGTCCAGAAGGATCCCGTCTGACCCCTTCTCCAGGGTTGTGAGGGCGATCTTGGCTTCTTCTGCGTTCTTGACGCCGCTTATTATCTTGCCATCAGACCCGTGCAACCCGGCGATGAGATTTTCCAGGGGGATGACCTTCCAGTCGGTTCCAACGACTATGATGTAGTCCACTTCTTTGCCAAGCTCGACTGCGAAGTTCTCGTAATCTTTGCCCCTTATCTCGACGTAACCGGCAATTGCGCCCTCCGTGGTCTTTGCAAGGCTAATGTCAAGAGAATTTCGGAAATCTTCAGGAAGAGGAACGGACCCATCGCCTTCGCCGCCCCTGCCGATTATGAGTATGTCTTCAGACTCCCTTTCGGTGCCAAAACAGGCGACCTTTATATCGCCCAATTTTCTAACTCGATCGACGTCTTCTTGTTTCACCACAACGCAGTCGTATCCGGATTCGAGGGCGGTGGTTATCCGAGGCTTGAGTTCCTCCCAAGAACCTTCCGATGCCATGAGCCACTTCTCTTTCATGCCCGATGAAGTGCGTTGAAATTACAAATTCCTTTTGCAGATTTGTCGCGCCAGTATTGCTACCACCGCGGGCCACGAAACCGTTCGAGTCAATCAAAATAGATTTTTTTAGGGAGATGCATCACACTCGTCGCATCCCAAAATTAGATATTGGTTGAAGGTATATTGCATAATTAGCAGTGGGTGATCGACATGATTGTGATTACAGATGTAGCAGCCGAAGTTTTGAAGAGCACCATGCTCGAAGGCAAAGTGGTCAAAATGTTTTTGGTCAACATAGATGCCACCGGGGCGAACTACAATCTCGGTTGGGGCGATCTTCTCGATGACGACAAGGTCTTTGAGAGCAACGGCATAAAGATTTACATGACGCCCGACGATGCCGAGATTCTCGGTGAAAGCGAAACGATAATAGACTATGTCGAGACCGAAGAGCTCGGACGCGGTTTTGTAATCCAAGGGCCTGAAGAAGACTCTTGCGGGTGCGGTCACGATCATGAGCATGACGATTGTGGCTGTTGAGCCACCTCTTTTTCCATTTCAT
>CAZXBV010000161.1:0-3752 GCA_964639155.1 uncultured Methanotrichaceae archaeon | reverse complement strand
ACTTAAAATTAATATTTATGCAACTGCGCGGTTCGAGCACCCAACCTGGCCGAAATTGGGGGGCGCAAGTTTTTTATCGCATGTGAAGGTTGGAACTTTGCCTTCGCCTTTGTCAGAGTAATTATGAGGATTTAATATGGCTAGGATGCATACCAGAAGAAAGGGTTCCTCCAGTTCTAAACCACCATACAGAGAGTCTGCTCCTGAATGGTGTGACATGACCAAAGAGGAACTGGAAAAACACATACTCAGGCTTCATGAGGGTGGAATGTCCCCGACAATGATCGGGCTCACCCTAAGAGACCAGTGTGGTGTACCCAAAATCAAACTAATCATCGGCAAGAAGCTCACTAGATTCCTGAAAGAGAGCGCTGAAGTCCCAGATATACCTGAAGACCTTGCCAACCTGATGAGAAAAGCCATCAGGATGAGAAAGCACATGGTGGGCAACCATCACGACGTTCACAACATGAGATGGCTGAACCTCACGGAGAACAAAATCAGAAGACTGGCTAAATACTACAGAAGGAGCGGCAAGCTGTCGGCGGATTGGAAGTACGATCCAAAGACTGCTGAGATGCTCATCACATGAAGAGACTGGAGAAGCTGGCAAAAAGTGCTGCCAGCTCGCTCTTGAAGTGTGAAAGCGTCCGTGTCATATCCCATAACGACGCCGACGGCATAACCTCTGCAGGATTGATCTGCAACGCACTGACCAGGGCAGGAATACCTTTTCAGGCCACTTTAGTTAGCAGGCTCGACGGCTCGGTGGTAGATTCGATCGAGCCGCCGGTGGTCTTCTGCGACATGGGAAGCGGAAAACCCCATCTCATCTCGCGCGTGAAAGGCCAAGTTTTCGTATTCGATCATCACAAACCGGTGGGCGAGCTGGATTGTGTCCACGTAAACCCTCATCTTGTAGGTGTCGACGGAGCCTTCGAGCTTAGCGCTGCTGGAGCGGTCTACACTGTAGTCCGCCAGATGGGCGAAAAGTTAGAAGATAACGTAGACCTTGCAGGTCTTGCCCTGGCCGGAGCCTTGGGCGATCGGCAGATGATGATCGGCGCCAACAGAACTATTCTAGAAGAGGCCGCAAACGCAGGCGTCGTCAAGGTCAAGCCGGGACTGAAGATGGAAGACGGGCCACTCGACCAAGTTTTAGTCGAGGCACTAGATCCCGTTCTCGATATAACAGATCATCCAGTAGAGGTCAACGCCTTCCTTGACGAAATCAAAGTCTCTGGGAACCTTCCTGACCTTGGACGAAAAGACCTTGTCAGGCTCTCCAACGCTCTGGTTTTGAAGATATTGATGCAGGGGAGCTTTGCAGCAGACTCTGTGGTGGGCGAGACCATCCGCCTCAAGAAAGAAATCGTGGAAAACGCCTTCGAGTTCATGTGGATTCTGAACTCCTGTGGCAAGATGGGCGAGACCGGACCTGCCTTGACCCTTTGCATGAGAGATCCTGGCCTTCTTGAGAAATGTCAAGATATCACCCGCGATTACAAGAGACGGGTCCTCAACGAGATCAAGCTTCTCCAGGATAACCTTCAAGAAACCGAAAACATCAGGTACGTCGTCCTCGACGAGATGGATGCGGCAGGTGTGGTTGCGGGTCTTGGCATAAGATACCTTTACTCCGACAAACCCATGCTGGTCCTCAACAGGTCTGAAGACATGCTGAAGGTATCCGCACGTGGGAATAGGGTTTTAGTCTTCAACGGCCTTGACCTTTCAGTCGCTTTGAAGGAAGGCGCTGCAAAGGTTGGAGGTGGAGGTGGCGGCCATAGTGTTGCCAGCGGTGCGTCCATACCTTTGGGGACGGAAGACGAGTTCATCCGCTACGTGGATGGCGTCGTAGGTCAGCAATTTTCGTGAGGTTTAATGATGATGCGAGCAAAGTTGGCCTTCTGCGGTCAACATGCAGAAGTAGTCGCCCGATCTCTGGACCCGGACAACTTGCCCGGGATGAATCTGGAAACTTCAGGCGACGTGTTGAAATTCGAGTTTTCCGCAGAGAAGATCGGCACACTGCTTGCGACTGCAGACGACCTGCTTATGAACATAAAGATAGCTGAAGACATGTTAACGACAGAGGTGGAGTGATGAAGTTTCATTTGGAGGCAAGCTTCAGGCTCAGCGCCGACGCAAACGATGCAAAAGGCGATATATCAGACTTATTCGCAAGTTCCGGAGATCTTCTCCAGAAAGGAGCCTCTGAAGGTCAGGGTGCAAAGATCTCAGAGTGGAAGCTCGATGGAGACGAGATTTTTCTGGTTTTGGACAGTGATCGATACGTCCGGGCTCACGATGCGATTCTCAGGCTAAAGAGGCCCCTGGCTGAGCTTCTTGGCAAGAAATATCACATAGGCGTGAGGGGACTGGACGTGAAGAGCTTCGGGATCGAAGTTGAGTCCAAAAAGTCCATCGACCACAAGATCCCTTATGTCAAAGATATTGCGCATCAGTCGGGCGTGTTGAGGCTCGTCCTGGACGTAGGCGCGTCCGAAGGCCAGATCGGCGAGCCCGAGCTGAAGAACAGAGTTCCCGACAGGATCGTAAGCCTTCTAGACGAGAAGCTCAAAGAGGAAGATTACGGCGGCAAGGCCGAACACTGGGAGATGCTCTGGGAAAGCGAAGATAGAAAGCCCAAGTTTGACCAGGATCCAACAGAAGAGATGGTGAACCAAGGCTGGATCAAGCACGGTGCCAGCAGAGGCCAATGGATCTACGGACCCGAAGGGGCTTACTTCTTCAGGGTCTTAGAAAAGATCGTCATCGACGAGATCATCAAACCTTTGGGTTACCAGGAAATGATCTTTCCAAAGCTGGTCACCTGGGACGTCTGGAAGAAGAGCGGCCACGCCCAAGGCGTATATCCAGAGATCTATTATGTCTGTCCTCCTGCCACCAGAGATCCTGAGTACTGGGAAGAAGTAATCGACTATTACAAGGTCACAAAAGAAGTTCCTGTGGACCTCTTGAAAGAGAAGATCGGCCCTCCAATCGGCGGGATGTGTTATGCTCAGTGTCCGCCGTCCTGGGTGTTCTTCCAGGGCAGGACTCTTCCAAACGACGCCTTGCCCGTGAGGATATTCGATCGGTCTGGCACAAGTCACAGGTACGAAAGCGGCGGCATACACGGGATCGAGAGGGTGGACGAGTTTCACCGGATCGAGATCGTCTGGATGGGAACTAAGGAACATGTCCAGGAAGAGGCCGAGAAGCTGAAAAGTGCCTACAAGATGATCTTCGAGGATATTCTGGAGCTCAAGTGGCGCATGGCTTGGGTGACTCCCTGGTTCATGGCTCAGGAAGGAAAGTCCGGGCTTGCCGAGATGGAGGGTGCTGGAACTGTGGATTACGAGGCTCAACTTCCCTACAACGGCGAGTGGATCGAGTTTCAGAACCTGAGCAACAACGGCGACAAATACCCCCGGGGCTTCAACGTCAAGGCTCAGAGCGGAAAATCTCTTTGGAGTGGGTGCAGCGGCGTGGGCTTGGAGAGATGGGCGAGCGCCTTTTTGGGCCAAAAGGGCCTGGACCCCGAGAACTGGCCCGAAGCTTTCCGGGAACGGTTTGGCGAGATGCCAAAGGGGATCAGGTTCCTCTGATGAGAATAACGAGCGACCAAGATGGGTCGCTCTAACTTCTGTCTTTTCCAAGGTGAATTTTCAAGGGCGTTTCGGGTTGTTCTAGCTTTCTTGCTTGATTTTCTTTTGAGTGTATGGAAGTCGTAGCTGTTTGCTAAA
>CAZXBV010000160.1:0-3836 GCA_964639155.1 uncultured Methanotrichaceae archaeon | reverse complement strand
GAGGCTAGAATCCAGGCTGTATCGTCATCCTCAAGATGACATCGCCTACATGCTGCCAGATTGGGAGGAGTGAAAGTCTAGAACGTCAAGGCCGATTCTAGACCCGGTGATTCTCTTGTGATTCCGATCGGTGCTTCAAAATCGGAAAAACAGGGAGATCGATCCTTTGATCAGCAAAATCGATCGGTGGGTCGGTTGAATCGGCCGCCTTTTCTTTGGGAGATCGAAAACCGTGGCTACCATCAGCGAGAAGATATTCAGTCGTGCCTCAGGTCACATGGCCGAGGCTGGAGAGATCGTCGAGGCAAACATCGATTTTGCCATGTCTCATGACGGAACAAGCGTTCTTGCCATCAAGGCCTTCAAAGATATGGGATCTGAGAATGTCTGGAACCCCGAACGGATCGTGATACCTTTCGATCACATCGTGCCTGCAAACAACGGGACTGCTGCAGATCTGCAAAGGGATGTCAGGTCGTGGGCCAAAGAGCAAGGTATACCTCACTTTTACGACTCTGGATGCGGAATCTGCCACCAGGTCTTTCCCGAAGAAGGATTCGCCCTTCCTGGCAACTTGGTAGTGGGAGCAGATTCCCATTCTTGTACCTACGGGGCTTTTGGTGCCTTTGGAACGGGCGTTGGCGCAACTGACATGGCCGAGATATACTCCCGAGGAAAGCTGTGGTTCAAAGTTCCAGAGACCATCGGGATCAAAGTTTCAGGCCGACTTAGGTCTAGAGTTTACGCAAAAGACCTCACCCTGATGATCATAGGCGCTCTTAGTGCAGACGGTGCTACCTACAAGGCTGTGGAATACACAGGTGAGACTATAGAGGACCTGACGATGTCTGGCAGGATGACCCTTTGCAACATGGGCGTCGAGATGGGCGCCAAAGCTGCGATAGTGCCGCCCGACGAGGTTACCGAGAACTTCCTAAAGACGCGGGCAAGAGAGCCTTACCAGTTGGTTCGTTCAGATCCTGGCTCTTACGACGAAGAGATGGAGTTTGACATATCCGATCTCGAACCACAGGTCGCAGCGCCTTTCCGGGTGGACAACGTAAAGCCAGTAGGAGATCTTGCGGGCACCAGCGTTGACCAAGTCTTCATAGGAACCTGTACCAACGGCCGGTATGAAGACCTTGAAATCGTTGCGAAAATTGCGAAAGGAAAGGAGTTTAAGGCGAGGACTTTGGTGATACCGGCATCTCGCAAGATCTTGTTAGATGCGCTCTCTTCGGGAATTATCGAGACTTTGGTCAAAGCAGGTGCCATGATCGGCCCAACAGGGTGCGGACCGTGTCTTGGCGCTCACATGGGCGTCTTGGCCGAAGGCGAGGTCTGTCTTTCCACTGCAAACAGGAACTTTCCAGGAAGGATGGGAAAAGGTGGCCTGATATATCTAGCCTCACCAGCAACGGCGGCTGCTACTGCTCTGAGTGGTGAGATCACAGATCCAAGGGAGGTCTGAGCCGCTGAACCAGATCACTGTCCCGATCCCGATCCAAAACCAAGATTCGAAGGGCAGATCAAGTGCGAATGAGGGCATTAGTCTCAGGTTCGATCTTCACATCCATTCCAACTGTTCTGATGGTCGAGACGGCGTCGAGGCGATATTGGATGCGGCCCTCGAAAAGGGCCTTGACGGGTTGGCGATAACCGATCACGATACAATGGAAGGATATCATCTCGCCCGGAAAATTGTCGAGGAGAACGGGCTCGACCTGATCTTGATATCTGGAGTTGAAGTATCGACGGCCAAAGGTCATCTTCTCGCGTTGGGCATAAAGGCACTTCCTCCTGCCAAAAAGAGCCCTGAAGAGACGATCGATTTCGTTCATCGAGAGGGCGGGATTGCCATAGTCTCGCATCCGTACCATTTTTTTAGACATGCCATGTACAGGATACCAAACTGTGATGCAGTGGAGGTTTACAACTCCAAACACATCTTTGGCATTGCTAACTGGTGGGCTCGAAAGATGGCCCTGAAAAAGGGTCTTCCTATGGTTGCGGGAAGCGATGCACACATGGCAAAGACGGTGGGTCTCGGCGTTACAGTTATCGAAATCGATAAGGGTTGTGACGCACTTGAAGCGATCAAGGAAGGCCGAGTCCAGATCGATGGCCAGAAGACTCCATCCTGGGTTTTTGTAAGTCAGATGGCGAGGTGGCTTAAGAGGCATCTTGGAAAATCTGTTTAAGACAAATTATAGATTTGTTCTCGCCTCTCTAGATTCGAAACACGTTGTACGCATCTATCCAAGCGACCAGGTCAGCGCAAACGATTCAGCAAATCTTTCAGGTTGAAGTGCTCGTACCTACCATACTGTGCTGGAAAGCCTTTTATTGCCAACCAAAGGTCCCCAGTTTTGGGATACGCCACAAGGCTCCACATATTGGCGATATGGGCCTTAAACTCCCCCAAAGGATTTTCCGCGTTATATGTAAAATCGGGATATAACGCACATATGGTGCAAAGAATGTTGTTTGTCCAGGAAGGAAAGTCTTTTGGACGGTTCATTCTCGTATAAGGATCGTAACAATCGGTCAATATTTCTATGGCATTTTCTGGAGTTATGTTATCATAATATTCGTGAATTAGCTCGCCGTATCGTTCAAAACGGCTAGGTGCCTGAACGTAAAAGTTGTATGGATCTTTAAGGCTTTTTTGCCAGTTTTCAATAGTCGAAATGTCGTTTAGTTCGTTCACAATAACTTGATCGGCAACCATGTTATATCCTGAGTAATCCAGCCAGCCAGGATAGCAGTTGGAATGGTTTGTTTGCCACATCGCCTTCACATTGCGCATAGGATAACGAACGCAAACTATTCTAGAAGACGTCTCAACGACCGCCGCTTTTTTGGCTTTGGCATCTGCCACGTGGTATGCAATGCCAGCACAGCGGGGGTAATTTCGAAAGATTTTGATGGCATCGTCCACGGAGCTTGCATATGTCAGCAACAAGCGGGTAAATATCGCAATGCCACAGCCTTCCATACTTTCGTATTGCATCGAATTTAGCTGCGTCATCATCTCAAAACCGTCTTCATTTACCCCCCCGTCAAGTCCAATCATTCCAGGATAAGTCAGAAAGACGTGGCCAAATCCGTCATCTGGGTCGGCTACAACCATCATCCGGTTGTCTAGCTGCTCTGGCATGTTGAAATTATCTTCATTCTTGCCGAAAATCAGTTCGCCGTCGCCACCTGCCCATTCGTCCCAGGCGCAAAAGCTGCTGCATCCGCCGCTGGCCACTTGTTTTGGTCCTGACTGTTCTGGATTTCCCTCGTCATCGCACTGCCAATAATGGGGGTGGCAGTAGATACACCACTGATCGTAGTTGGTATTCCAAAGCAGGATCTGCTCGAATGTAACTTTCACACCGGCATCCTTTGCCCCATCGGCAATTCCCTTCATTTCGTCCTTGAATTCTTCAGGGACGAATGGTTCTGCTGCTTTCTGTCCGATCCATAACATCTCTTGCGCTCTTTTAAGATCTGAATTCGTCTGTGTAGCAACGTAAGCGGACGTGGCCAAAAGCGTTCTATTTATCATGAGTGCTATTTTATCCGCTAACAAGTACCCGTGTTGATATCCCATCTCGTATGGGCTGCCTTTAACGTGTAAAATTTTGACACCTTTTTGTTCTTCAAAACTTGCGTTTTCGAGGATATTATTTCGCTTCATATGTGGCCCCCCTCCATTTTGAGATTCTTCCAGCCAACTCACGACAAATCTACACCAATCACTCCGTCTGCAATGTGATGAATTGTGATGTAAATTTGGGCACACAATCTTCGATTACAACGATTTACCTATTTAGATAAATATCTTC